>NZ_BAAJYR010000055.1:0-19267 GCF_057546605.1 Acidovorax sp. KPB24-03
CTGTCGGCCGGCGCGCGCGGGCCCACGCTCACGCTGCACCCCCCTCGCCCCCCGGCGCCCCCGCCCAGGGTGTTCGGCTTTCGCGAGGTCGATTGGCCCGAGGCCTGGAGCGAGAACCGCCCGCCACCGCGCATCGTGGTGGACCTGCGCGACCACGGCAGCCTGGAGATCAAAGCGGTCAGCGCCTGGCAGGCCGCCATGCACGCGGCCGGCCACCGCCCCGGCATCGCGCAGCGCATGCAGACCCGATGGACCGTGCTGGCCGCCACCGTGCTGGCCTCGGTGCTCGCGCTGGTGCTGTTCTACCGCTACGGCACGCCCTGGGCCGCCACGCAGCTCACGCGCCACGTGCCGATCGCCTGGGAGGCCGCATTGGCGGACCGCGCCATGCAGCAGATGGACCACGGCACACTCAAGGCCAGCACCCTGCCCGCGGCGCGCCAGACCCAGTTGCGCGAGCGCTTCGATGCGCTGGCGGCGCAGGCGCGCACCCTGCCGCCGCGCTACGGCGGCTACACGCCGCGCCTGCAGCTGGAGTTCCGCCAGGGCATGGGCGCCAACGCCTTCGCCTTGCCCGGCGGGCGCGTGGTGATGACCGACGGGCTGGCCCAGGCGGCCGCGAAGAACGGCCTGAGCGACGACGCGCTGGTCGGCGTGCTCGCCCACGAAATCGGCCATGTCGTGCACCGCCACACCACGCGCACCGTGGTCGAGCAAGGCGTGCTCAACATCGGTCTGGGACTGGCCTTGGGGGATGTGTCGGGCCTGCTGTCCACCGGCGGCGCGCTGCTCACCGGCCTGGCCTACAGCCGCGACCACGAGCGCGAGGCCGACTGCTACGCCATCGCGCTCATGGGCCAGGCCCGCCTGCCCACGGCGCCCATGGCCGACTTGCTGCTGGCCATTGCGCACGACGAGGAAAAGAAGCACCCCGGCGCCCCGGCGGGCAAGCCCCAGGAAAGCAAGGGCCAGAGCGATCCGCCAAAACAACGCTCACCGGGCGTCGAGCCCGGCGGCGAGGGTCTGCTGTCGCTGCTGAGCAGCCACCCGGGCACCGTGCAGCGCGCGACCGAGCTGCGCGAGGGCCGGGCACCGCACTGCGCCCGCTGAGCCGGGCGGCGGCCTTGGCCGACATCAAGGCAGCGCATTGGACCCGTGGCTGATCGGGCAACCGAACAGGTCGCCCAGCCAGTCCGCCACCTTCTCCAGCTCATAGCCCAGCGCGACCATGGCCTGCTGCACTTCGGCCGCCAGGGCGCCGAGGCTTTGCAGCACCGAGGCGAGGTCCTTGCCCAGTTGCTTGAACTGGTCCTGCAGGATCTGGCCGACAAGCTGCAGGCCGTTGACGAAGTTGCGCCACTGGTCCTTGACCCAGGCCACGAAGCTGCTCAGGCCGGACAGCACCGCCTGGATCAGGGCCGAGGCCTCCTGCTTCAACGCGGTGAGCAGGTGGCCCGCCACGTCCTTGAGCTGAGCGATGACGCCGGCCACGTTCACGTTCAGCAGGGTGTAGGGGCTGGCCTCGTCGCCCAGGTGCAGGTCGAGTCCGAACAGGCTGAAGTCGAAATACCCGGTCACCACCAGCGCCTGCATCGAGGCCGAGAAGCCCAGGCCGGCCGCCACGCTGAAATCGGGCAGCTGGATTTTGGGCACCAGCGTCACGCCCCAAAGGGTGATGCCGTCCCACTCGATGTCGTGCCAGCCGAAGTTGAAGCCGAACGAAGCGCTGAGCTGCTTGGCCTGCGGATTGAGCATGAACGTGATGCGGTCGCCGGCCCACGCGCCGCAGCCCCCCGTCGGCTGGCCGTTCTGCACCGCATAGTCCAGCTGGAACTGGTTGTCGGTGGTGGCGAGTGCGTAGAGGTGGTCTTCCACCACGTCCAGGAACTTCAGGTACAGCGACGAATAGAAGCGCACCGGATTGCCGCCGTTGATCTGCGGCACCACGATGCCATCCGGCGTGGCGGCGATCGCCAGCATCGGACCCTGGCCGTTCGGCTTGCTGGTGGTGGGGTCCCAGCCGGACAGCGCAAACACACTGCCCCAGGCAATCGCTTTCTGCACCAGGATGTAGCCGGAAAAGCCGGCCTTGGCATCGGCCGACTCAGCCAGCGTGGCCGTCACCTGCACATCGTCCTGGTCCAGCAGGCTGAACTCGGCCTGCAGCCCGAAGCCGGCCGGGAACGGGCCTCGGTCGCCGATCTTCTGCAGCTGCGCCCCTTCCACGAACCAGAAGGTGAACTGCTTGATGCTGACGATCTCGTCGAGAAAGCGCACCACGTCGGCGATCTCGGGCTCGTGGTCGTTGTCCAGCGTCTGCGGGGAGAAGTCGAGCGCGAAGGCGGCGTTGAACACATTGGACAGCTGCATCGGCTGCTGGTCGGCCTGCGTCCAGACCGCGATGCCGTTGGGCACCTCGAAATCCACCACCTCCACTTCGAAACCCACGTCGAACTCGTACTGCGGCGCTTTGGGGTTCTGCAGCTTCAAGTCGCCGCCCGCGCTCAGCGTCACGCCGGCGGCCTCGGCACCCACCGTCACCGTGCCCTGCAGCTCGACGATGTCCACGGTCTGCAGGCCAAAGGGCTGATTCCAGTTCTGCAACGTGAGGGTGATGCTCAGATCTCCCTGCGACGGAACGATGCTGCCCGTCAGGCCCAGCGCGATCTCGGTGCTGGCATCGGGCCGGAAGACACCGGACGCACTGGCGCTCGCGCTGCTGCTGCCCTGGCCCGGGTCTTCCCATTCGAGCTTGAAGCCGTCGAACTCGAACACCCCGTTGCCCTGGGCACTGAACGTGTTCTTCAGCACCGCCTTGAGCGTCTTGTCGCCGCCGTCCTTGGCATAGGTGGCGAACAAGGCCAGCTGCGACACGTCGCCCATGAAGTTGGCGATCGCCTTCAGGGAGTCGGTGAGTTGCAACGACGAAAACAGCACGAAGCCGGGAGCGATATCGAAATCGGCCGCGATCGCGGGCACATCGTCCGCGCTCAGCAGGCCGAGCGAGGCCAGGCTGCCGGACTGACCCGCGATGGTGGACACCACCACCCCGCTGTCGTTAAAGGTCAGTGCCGACAGGGGCGTCCACAGCGACCCCGGCGACCACTGCTGGACCACCGCGCCGAACATGACGCCCGCGCCCTGGTCGGTGCGCTGCACGCTGAGCGCCGCGTTCAGGAAAGGCTGCCCGGAATACAGCAGGCCGCCTTGCCCGTTGAACTGGATGGACGGGCCCGTGGCGTAACTCAGCGTCAACTGTCCCTGGGAAAAGGCGATCTGGTTGGCCGGCGTCCAGTCCAGTTCCGCAGGCCACAGGCTTTGCAGCGGCCATTGCAGGCTCGCGCCCATGGTGGCGCTCAGCGCCATCTCCACGCCGCTGTCGCCCCGGCTGAACGTCAGCACCACCTGTGCATCGGTGTACTGCTTGCTGGTGAGCGTCAGCGTGGCGCCGCTCGGGGTCGCCTGCAGATCGAGATCGGCGCCGTCGAGCTGCGCCTGCAGCTGCAGTTGCTTGCTGGACGGATCGACCGCCAGGCTGGCGGACGGGCCGAGCTGCAGCGTGATGCCGTTCAGGTAGTAGCCGAGCGCCGTCTGGATCGGGCCGGGAAACTGGCTTTGGGCCAGTTGCAGGACCTTGCTGGCCGCGTCGGTCTTCAGCACGCCCTGGAGGGTGGTGTAGATGTCGTTGCTCATGGCGTCACTGCCCCAGGTTCTTCAAGGCCGAGCGGGCGAACTGGGTCGCCGCGTCGCTGATCTGCTGGAGATTGTCGGCAATGGCGTCATTCAGCGCCGACACCACCTGCTCGATCAGCTGCGACTGGCTGAGGAAGGCATTGATGAACATCGCATAGGCACTCTCGTCGTCCGGCAGCGAGATGGTGAGCAGCACATCCTGGTCGCCCGCCACCAGCCGGATCTGGCTGTAGGTCAGCTTCAGGTCGTCCGGCGTATCGCCCGACGCGGTCAGCGCGGTCTGGATGCCCAGCGTGTTGCTGTTGTTCTGGAGGCTGAGGTTCAGGGTGCCGCTCAGCGGGATGGGGGCGTTCTGGTTGACCTGCACGTTCAGGGTGAATGGCGTGCTGGCCGTGGCCGGCGGCGAGGGCACCGTGCGGGGGGCACCCTTCACTTTCACCGTCGGCCCGGGGTTCATGGTGCCCAGCAGCAGCGTGGCGCTGGCCTGCGGATTGGTGGGATCGCCCCCAAAGACGATATTGTTCGGAGGCGCCACCACGTTCGACAGCCCCTGGACCGCCAGGCTCTGGAGCACGATGTCCGACAGCGCGATGTTCTGCCCCATGATCGACGTCTTGAAAGGGCCGGGAATGCTCAGATTGACGGCGGTGTAGGGCTCCAGTACCGGCGATGTCGATCCCAGCACCAGGGTCGGCAGATAGACGTAGCTGCTCGGGTCGTTGAGCGCGCCGCGCGCCCGGTCGAACAGGTATTTGTCCACCGCGTTCGCATCCGTGTCCACGGTGCTGCCTGCCACCTGGGTACTGCCGAAGATGTCGTCGAAGGCGTTCTTCAGCTGCTGGTTGAGCAGCTTCCCGACCTGGGTCCGGTTGCCCGAGTCCATCAGCGCGTTGTTGACCTGGGTGCTCAGCAGTTGGGCCGCATCCCCGGTGGACAGCACCTGCTTGAAGAACTGGCTCCACGGCGCATAGAAGACGCTGGTGTTGATGTAGGCGGGAAAGGGCACCGGCGAGATGCTCTGGTACTGCAGGTTCTGTAGCGTGAACGTGGGCGTGGTGCCTTGCACCGCGACGAGCTGAACGGTGTTCAGGTCGATCTGCAGCGCCGCGCTGTTGCCGGTGCCGTTCACGGCGACGGTCGTTCCCGAAACCACCTTCGCGTTCGACAGGGTCAGCAGCGCGATGCCCGTGGCCAGGCACTCGAAGCCGTTCGCGTGGTCGGACGACAGCGTGAGCCCCAGTGTCGGCGGCGGGGCGACGATGTTCATCTGCTTGTCCACGAAGCACAGGCACTGCTTGAGCGTGAACCCCAGCCCGTCGAAGGCAGTGGGGGGGCTGGTCGTGCTGTCCGTTCCCTTTTCAGGGCCTGCCAGCGCCAGCGGCTGGTTCCAGTCCTGCCCCGTGGAGGCGTAGGCATTGAGGTTCAGCGTGATCTCCGCGGTATAGCCGGCGTTGCTGGTGGTGACCGCCGGAGGCTCTCCACTGACCTGGATGTTCGCCAGCCCCTGGATCTCGATGCTGCTCACGTCCAGATCCGGCCCCACGCCGGGATACGGAATCACGTTCAGGTGCTGCGACATGATGTAGGTCACGGCGGCCTTGGCGTCATCGACCATCTGCTGCGTGACGGGGGGCGTGGGGTTGGTCTGCAGGCTCAGCTGGCCGATCAGCGGAAACAGGGCCTGGAACCAGGACGTGGCCATGTCGGCCGAGATGTCCTGCGCGCCGCCGATGTTGTCCAGGTTCCATTGATTGCCCTTCAGCGGCAGATACTTGTTGCCGCTCCCATCCGTCATGCCGGACAGCGCGACCGGCAGGAAAAGGCTGTTGTCAGGCGCGTTGTCGTTGGCCTTCTGCATCAGCGTGTCGTACACGAAATGGAATAGCTGCAAGCCCATGGCGGCATCCTCTCGAAAATATTGGCGGTCAGTCAGTAGGGTCGGTCCACGACATGCAACGTGATGTCGTGCAATGCCTTCAGGTGCGGGCCGTGGGGCAGGTTCTGCAGGTACTGCACAGCCTGCAGCGCGGTACCCCGCGCCTGGGCGTAGGCCAGCGCGAAGGCGTCGGAGCGGCGGATCTCATCGACCCAGGCGTTGATCTGCTCGGGCGGCGGGGTCTGCGTGTCGCGCAGATAGCGCACCATGGGGTGCGCATCGCCGAACAGCTTCATCGCATGGATGATGGGCAGGGTGATGCGCCGCTGGTGCAGGTCGATGCCACGGCACTTTCCCGCCTCTTCATCGGTGTGCGCGAGGTCGAAGATGTCGTCCATCATCTGGAACGCCCGCCCCATGTAGCGACCGAAAGAGCCGAGGCGGCGCAGTTCGGAGGTGCGCGCACGCATGAGCGCGGCGCCGGCCTCGCAGGCCAGGCCGAACAGCACGGCGGTCTTGCGGTCCACCGTGGTGAGGTAGCGGCTCATCAGCGAGTCCGGATGCCAGTACGGCTGCGTGGTCATCTCGTCGATCTCGCCGCGGCAGATGTCGAACGCCGAGTCCAGCACCCATTTCACGAGCTGCATGTCGTTCTCGTCCTCGATCGCATCGACGAAGCAGCGCACGGCCTGCAGGAACTGCATGTCGCCGATCATGATCGCCATCTCGGTGCCGCGCGCGGCGTTGACGCTGGCGTGGCCCCGCCGCAGCGAGGCGTGGTCAATGATGTCGTCGTGGATCAGGCTCGCCACATGCAGCATCTCCAGCGACGCGGAGGCGCGCAGCACCTTGTTCGGCAGCTCGCCGTCGGGCTGGAAAAGCCGCGCGGTCAGCAGCAGCATCAGCGGGCGCAGCTTCTTGCCCCCCTGGTAGAGCGACATCTCCGCATCGGTCAGATAGCCCTGCTGCGGCTGCAGCGCCTGGTCCAACTTCCCCTTGAAGCCCTGCATGTCCGCCGCCATCAGCCCCTGCAGGATGGCGTGGACCGGGTCCGGCGCAGCGGCGCCAATCCTCACGGCTGCGAATCCAGCAGGGCCCTGGCGAGCGGCTGGACCAGCGCGCGCTCCAGTGCATCGGCAATGCGGTCGTGCACCAGGCTTTTGATGAAGCGCGCCTCGGACAAGGCATCGCGCGCGGCCTGCGCCGGGCCGTCGCCCAGGGCACCGTTCCACGCGCCATCGTCGAAGTGCAGGTCGAAGCCGTCCAGCTCGACACGCCCGTCAATCAGGGTCGGTACGCCCTGGTCGCCCTGCGCACCGAACTGCAGATACACATGGCATGCAAGGCGCGCGTGCAGCGCCCCCGTCACCAGGGCCACCGGCTTTTGCGCGGCCACCCGCGCGGCATGCTCGGCGATGTCTGCCTGGAGCTTGCGCACGAACGCGCGCTCGTCCTCGCTGAGCGACCACGTCCAGCTGTTGCCCTGCGCATCGCGGCCGCCGATCGGGCTGCCATTCAGGAAGTTATGCACGTCATCCACCGAAGGCATTGGCGCCGGCGTGCCGTTCTGCACCAATTCGTAGACGCCGTCTTTCTGCAATGGGGGCAAGTCTTCGATCTTGGTCACATTGGGGTTCGTCACCTTGACGTTCTGCACGATGCTCGAGCCAAAGCCCATGGTCGCAGCGGCCGCCTGGTTGTAGGGGTTGGTGGGGTCCGTGGGATTGTTGGGGTCTGCGCCCTTGGCCATGGCGGTCAGGGTGGTGAGCAGGCCCAGCTTCTGGTTCTGGGCATGGCCGTTGTAGTTGGTGGTGATTCCCGTGCTCGAGTTGTAGTAGGTCTTGACGGGATCGTTGACCACCCCCCCCTCGGTCAGCGCCGTGTTGGTGTCGTCGGCCATTTCGGAGACGGCGGAGTTGCCCCAGCCTTGCTGGAACGCGTACGCCTGGAAATTCTGCTCATTGAACACGTCGTTGAAGGCCGCCCGGTGATTGGAGTAGGTGGTCAGCAGCGTCTGTCCATTGCCGCCGGGCACGTTCTGCAGCAACCCGCGCTGGTCGTTCGCGGTCTGGATCCAGGTGGGATGCGCGTTGTCGTCCCCACTGCCGCCGCGCCGCCGGGCCCCGATGGGCATGGCCGTGCCGGCGCCATCCAGTCCGGTTTCCCAGATCTGCGTGCCTTTCAGGGCGTGCGTGCCTTGCAGTTCAATGCCCTGCAGGCGCACGGCGAGCACGCAGCGGCCTTGCGCATCGCTGCTGCATTCGACCGCGAGCGGCCCGTCGCCGGCCAGCACCAGTTGCATGCCCGACAGGTCGATGCCCAGCGAGCCGCGCGCGAACCCGGCCTGCGCGGGCATGTCGAGCGCGCGCGACAGCGGCAGCATCGGGATGTCCCCGAGCCCGATATGGCGGGGCAAGGCGGCGTTCAGGGTGGCAGCTGGCTGATTCTTCCAGCCGGCTTGAAAAGCTTGCATTCCAGCGCTCATGAAAATTCTCCTCGTACGATGTGACCGGGTCCGGTGGGCGGGGACGACAGGTCAGGAAACATTGACGGTGGCCGTGATCAGCAGGTGGTCCGCATCCGCGGCGGAAATGTTCAGATTCGACGCCGTCAGACTCAGACTGATGCCTTCGAACGTGATGGGGATGGGCGGCACCGGGAACGAGGCTTTGTCGTTCAGATAGGCCTGCGCCTTGCTCTGGATGGTGGATGTGATGAAGGGCGTGGCAACGCCGATGATGGTGGTCGCCACGTGCTTGAGCAGCCCCGCGTTGAACTTCTCCCACCCGCTGCCGTCTTCGGCGTAGGTGATCGTGAAGCTCGGCAGCGGCTGCAGCTGCAGCTGGACGGTGTTCGACCCCGACACCACGGGGGCGACGGTGAAAGTCAGCGGCGTGGGGCTGGTGGCGAAATCGGCTTTGGCAAAGTCAACCATGGTGTGGCTCCAATCAGGGCAGCAGGTTCGAGGCGGCTTCCAGGGCGCAGGCGGCTGGCACCAGCCACCATGAAACGCCCACCGAGGCGGTGGCGGCGAAGGTGGCGGTGATGTTGATGTTGGGCAGCGTGGATGCCACCGCGATGGAGGCGTTGCTGATCCCGCCGTCGAGCGAGTAGCTTCCTGTCCAGTTGCTGTCGCTGGCATTGACCTGCGCGGCATCCATCTTCTGCACGATCGCACCGCTGTACTGGGCCACCAGCGCGGTCAGCAGCTTGCGGCCGACGAGCACACCCAGCGCCTGCTGCGGCCACTGCACGCCGCTGATATCCGGCGTGCCGTTGGCCACCAGGTTGCTTGCCAGCACCAGGTGCGATCCGGTGACGGTCATGACCGGCGGGGTGAAGCTCTGCCCTTCCACCGTGATGCTGGGTGGGATCTGGTAGCCCTGCAGCAGGGCCTGGACCTTGGTGTAGACGATCCCGCAGATCACCTGGAGCATGAACTCCGTAGCGCCGGTCGGATTGACCGGCAGCACCGCCACCGATCCCAGCTGGATCTGGTTGCCGGACACGGTCACCTGCGCAAACAGGGTGAACGAGAACGTCAGCGGGGATGGCGGCCCGCTCTGCATGTTGAACGTGGTGGACACCGACGCCAGCTGCACCTGGAACATCTGGTCGGTCGGATCTTTCGGCTTCGTCTGGCCCGACGGCACGAACGTGTTCTTGTCGTTCCACTGCGTGAGGGTCGGTGGCGCCAGCACGAACTGGGGCACCGCATCGATGCTCCAGTTGACGGAGGTGATGCCCATCTGGCCCACGTCCTGAACGCCCTGGAACAGCTTCTGCTTGGCCTGGGCATTGGCATACAGCTGGGTCATGCCCTGGTTGAGGGTGCCGGCATCCAGCACCAGCGCGACGTCGTAGCTACTCATATTCCACCTCTCCTTTGCGTGTCGGGTTGGCCGATCGGGGGTTGTGTGTCCAGTAGGTTTCCATCCACTCGCCGCCATGGCGGTAGTGCAACGGAAAATCATCGAAATCGACCGTGGCGCGGCCGCATTGCGGGTCGGCGACCGAGACCGTGCGCTTCGTTCGGCAGTAGCCGTCCACCAGCACGTAGTGCTGCGGCCCCGCATGCCAGCGGATCGCGACCGCGACCGGCCGGCCATCGTCGAGCTCGCGCATCAGGCGGCGAAACGGCGGTCGTCCACTGCTCCATCCGGCCAGGCAGTTCACGTAGCGCAGGGTGCGCTCCATCGCGGCTTGCTGGTCGTAGCGGGGCTCCAGGAGAAGCGCGGGGGGCGGCAGGCAGTTGGGAAGCACGTCGTCCGGCGCGAGAATGCGCCAGGCCAGCGTGTCCTGCCGCCAGGAGGTATCGCCGTAGTGCGCGGCGACCGCACAGGTCACCGCGGCCCAGCACCAGTTGGTGCGTAGCTGCGGCTCCAGCGGCAGGTTCAGCGCCTGCCCCGTGCTCGCCCCGGCCTCCTGCCAGGCGGGAAACATCGGGCCGATGCGCTGCGTCGTGCGGGCCAGCGGCTCGATCCTCACCCTCATGGAAAAGGCACGCACTGGGGCAGCGCCTGGTTCAGTTCCCGACTGACGATGCTGTTGATCTGCGATGAGATGAGCCCGCTGATGGCGCCCTTGGCCGCATCCAGAATCAGGTTCTCCACGGGCTGCAGCAGGTAGTTGAGCGGCCCCAGGCCATCGATCCAGACCGAGGCGTTGCCGTAGTTGAAGTTCGCATTCATGCCCGACAGCTGGTTCAGGCAGAGCTTGCCGCCGGCCGTGCCGGCCTGGAACTGCGCCGTGCCGGAGATGCTGGGGTTGTCGATCCGGATGCTGCCGGAGATGCCCGGATCGACGAACAGCACCTTCACGCTGCCACCGGCCTGCGCGCTCAAGGAACTGTTCAGGACCGCATGGAAATTCACCGTACCGGAAATACTGGCACCGGACGAAGTGACGTTGCCAACCACCATGTCCTGGATCTGCAGGGACGAGATGCCCGTGAGATTGGAGACGGAATAAGAAGCCGTGCCCACTCCGATGCTGGCGGACCCCGAGGCGACGTTGGGATACGGGTCATAACCGGCGCCCCGGATGGCCCCACCGATTTCCCCATTCAACTGCGTGACGAGTCCCTGCAGGATTTCGTTGAGGATCTGGGTGAATGGATCACTGCTCATGTCTATATCCTTTGAGGAAAGAAAAAATCACCATCGGGCAAATCAATTCAAGAGCGGAAGCGGTGCATCCGCGCAATGCTTTCTTGTCAAGGCCGCGGCGCAGCACGTTCCCGTTTTCGTTCAGGCATGGCGAAAAAGGCATCGCCATCAAGGCTTCGATCAGGCCGCGCAAAGGCGCTTTCGACAGCGCCCCTGCCAGAAGTTTCTGAAGAGTGGCTGTGAATATTCTGGTGGGATTGGACGGGTCGCGGCATGAAAGCCGGGCCAATCCTGCTGAAGACTTCTGAAGCGTTCTGAAGACCGCCCCAAGGCATGCACCGGGTGGATGAACGACACAGGCGGTGGCCGCGGCCAAGCGCGGTTTGACCGCGTCCTCAGCGACGCCTGGGAAGAAAGACACCGCGGGGTGCCCGCATTTTTTAGGAAAGGAAGACAGGGCCGATCACCCGCCTGTGCCGAGGCGGCATGCGCCCATGAACCCCTGCTGCAGCGGCATGGCCGATGCATCGCAGGATACCAGCGCAGTGGCGCGCCAGACCATCCTGGCGCGCGCCGGGCCAGATGCCTGCGTGGAAAGAAAAGTGTGAAGCGCGCCGATAAGCCGGATTCTGTGCACCGCAGTTGCCTGCGGCGTGACCGCCATTACTCTGGGCCGGGTGTCGCCACCACGGCTCGATGCTACCTACCCGCCAGCTCTGCGGAACCACATCAACGCTGGCCTACTTGGTATTGCTGCGCGTAGAGATTGCCCGTTTCACCCGAAGCAGGCGCCGCCCGCTTCGGGTGGCTATGGCCTTTGCGGCTTTCGCCACACATCGCCTGGCTTGCGCCAGCCGTACCCGCTTGCGCGGATGACCGATAGAACACCTTCGGTGGCTTGCCGCCTGCTTGCGACTCGTCTCTGTTGCTCTGATCCTCACCTCACGGTGGGCAGCCGTTAGCTGCTACGCTGTCCTGTGCAGTCCGGACGTTCCTCCAGTGCCTGGTTTCCCAGATTGCACCAGCGGCGGTCTGGCGCGCTTCACGGGGGCGATTATCGTCCACCGCTGCGGGCCTGCTCCCAGTCCAGGCCGAATCGCGACAGGTATTTGCGCAGCCGGTCCGCATCGTTGACCACCGCGCGCTGCGCGCGCGAGGCCTGGAACAACTGCCGCCCCGCGTCCGACAGCGTGCGCGCCCCGCGGCACACCTGCAACACGGCCGCCAACTGCAACCGGTCGAAGAGGTCCATGGCCTGCACCTGTGGCTCGCCCAGCAGTGCGGCCAGATCCACCGCATCGCCATCCTGGCTGCGGCCCGACGAACCGAGGGGTTGCCACAGCCACTGCAGGCGCGCGATCTCCGCCTCCACCAGCGGCAGGCCGATGCGCCCGCCCTCGGCCAGCGTGGCCAGGCGGGTGGCGCTGGCCGACAGGTCGCGGAAGTTGCCGCTCCACAGCGCCTCGGGGGACTGCGCATAGCGCAGGTACACCGACCGCGCCTCGGCCGACAGGCGCACCGTGCGGCCCAGTTCCACGCCGCATCGCGCCAGCAGGTGGTCCACATTGGGCTCGATGTCCTCGGGCCGCTGGGCCAGGCCCGGCAACTGATAGCTCCACAGGTTGATGCGCGCGTACAGGTCTTCGCGAAAGCGCCCGGCCGCCACCTCGGCCCGCAGGTCGCGGTTGGTGCCGGCGATCAGTTCGAAATCGCTGGCCACCTCGCGGTCGCTGCCCATGGGATAAAACCGCTTTTCCTCCACGGCCTTGAGCAGCATGGCCTGCTCGTCTAGGCCCAACTCACCGATCTCGTCGAGAAACAGCACGCCTTTGTGCGCTGTGCGCAGCAGGCCCGCACGGTCGGCCGCCGCACCGGTGAAGGCGCCTTTCTTGTGCCCGAACAGCGTGGACGCGGCACCATCGCCCTGCAGCGTGGCGCAGTTCACCTCCACGAATTCGCCCTCCACCTGGTGGCGGGCTTTCTTCAACTCGAACATGCGCCGCGCCAGATGCGACTTGCCCGCACCGGTCGGCCCGGTAAAGAGGATGGGCGCGCGCGATCGCACCGCCACCCGCTCCACCTCTTCGATCAGCGCGTTGAAACGGGCATTGCGCGTGGCAATGCCGCTCTTGAGGAAATCCACCGCATCGCGCTGCTCGGCGCCGAAGCGCTGGGCGATCACGTCGTAGCGCGACAGGTCCAGATCGATCAGCGCGTAGCTGCCGGGATCGCCCGCCTGCTGGCGCTTTGGGGGCGACGTCTGCACGAGCACGCCCGGAATGCGTCGCGACTCCACCAGCAGGAAAAGGCAGATCTGCGCCACGTGCGTGCCGGTGGTGATGTGCGTCCAATACTCCTCGCGCTCGGTGTCGAAAGCGTAGCCCTGCGTCCAGTCGAAGAGCTTGGCGTAGACCTCGCCGAAGTCCCAGGGGTCGGCAATGGCGAGCGGCACCAGCGCCACCGTGGTTTCGGGCGAGGCCGCCTGGATATCGGTGCGCACCCTCTCGGCCAGTTCCTGGTGGGAAGCTGTGTAGAACAACTCCATCCGCGCGATGACCACGTCGTCGTGCTGCACCAGCGAAAGCGTCGGGCGCCACTTCTCCCAACGCCCTGCCCCCTTGCCCGAGTCGAGTTGGGTGCCCAGAAAGCCGATCACCACGTTTTGCTTCTTCATCTCTTGGATAAAAAACTAGCTAATTTTATAAAAATCAAAGCATTCTAAGCTCCATCCAGTGCCGCAGAAATGGCAAGAGAATTAAAAAATATCGAATCAAATCATTGGCTTAAGAGATTCCCCATCTATTCAAGACCACAGTTGGCACACCGGTTGCAATGAAAAAGGAAAGTCGAAAAGACAAACCCACCAAGAACCAACGAACGGAGCAAAAGCACATGGCCAACCACCAACTCTTCCAGACGCTGCGCGGCACCCTGCTCCCCGCTGCCACCGTGCGCAACCAGGCCGGTGGTGTGGCTTATGCCCTGTCGCCCAAGCACCAACTGGCGCAGTTGGCCGCCACCGGCTGCCTCCACAGCACCTTCTATGCCCAGGCGCAGGACCAGCTCGACGCCGTCCAAGCCCTGGCCCGCGAAGTCGATCCGGTGTTCTTGGCGAAGACGGCCCTGTATGCGCGCCGTACCGGCTCCATGAAAGACATGCCGGCCCTGCTGGCGGCCACGCTGGCGGTTCGCGATGTGCCCCTGCTGGCCCAGGTGTTCGGCCGCGTGATCGACAACGGCAAGATGCTGCGCAATTTCGTGCAGATGCTGCGCTCCGGCGCGGTAGGCCGCAAATCGCTCGGCACGCGTCCGAAAAAGCTGGTGCAGCAATGGCTGCTCGACGCCACCGAGGCGCAACTGCTGAACGCCGCCGTGGGCAACACGCCGTCGCTGGCCGACGTGGTGAAGATGGTGCACCCCAAGCCCACGGAAGCCTGGCGCGCCGCGTGGTTCGCCTGGCTGATCGGTCGCCCTTATGCGCAGGAGGCGCTGCCTCCACTGACGCAGGCCTTCGAACGCTTCAAGCAAGACCGCACGCAGCCCGTGCCCGACGTGCCTTTCCAGATGCTGACCGCGCTGGAGCTGGACGCATCGGCCTGGGCCACGATTGCACAGCGCGGCTCGTGGCAGATGGTGCGCCAGAACCTGAACACCTTTGCCCGGCATGGCGTGTTCGCGCTGCCAGGCCTGGCCGATGCCGTGGCCGCCAAGCTGCGTGACCCGCAGGCCGTGGCCAAGGCCCGCGTGCTGCCGTACCAGTTGATGGCGGCGTACACCGCCTGCGGCGCCGACGTGCCGACGGTGGTGAAGGAAGCGCTGCAGGATGCGATGGAACTCGCGCTGGCCAATGTGCCGCAGTTCGAAGGCCGCGTGGTGGTGTGCCCCGACGTGTCGGGCTCGATGGGCTCGCCGGTGACGGGCCACCGGGGCTCGGCGACTTCCACGGTGCGGTGCATCGACGTGGCCGCCCTGGTGGCCGCTGCCGTGCTGCGCCGCAATGCGGATGCGCGTGTGCTGCCCTTCGAAACGAAGGTGGTGCCGCTGCCACTGAATCCCCGCGATTCGGTCATGACCAATGCGGCCAAGCTGGCCGCGGTGGGCGGCGGCGGAACGTCGTGCAGCGCACCGCTGGCCCTGCTGAACCGCGAGAAGGCGCAGGCCGAGCTGGTGGTGCTGGTGTCCGACAACGAATCGTGGGCCGACCGTGCACGGGGCCGGGGCACCGCGACCATGCAGGAGTGGGCGGCGTTCAAGCAGCGCAACCCGACGGCCCGGCTGGTGTGCATCGACATCCAGCCTTGCGCGACGACGCAGGCGCAGGAGCAGCCCGATGTGCTGAACATCGGCGGCTTCAGCGACGAAGTGTTCAAGCTGCTGGCGGTGTATGCCGCAGGGGGCATGGGCGCGGCGCATTGGGTCGGCGTGATCGAGGACATCCCGATCTGACGATCGGCGAGAAGGTGCCATGAATGCCAATTCAGGGCACCCGATCGTGGGAATGACGGCTGTCGTTCGGCGAATGCAGGTGTGACTACATCCCGGTCGCACCGCCTGTTTGTCGCCGAACGGGAAGGCCATCGATGAATGAATGTGCGAATGCAGGCAGGACTACATCTGGAGGGACCGGGGTTCGAATCCCAGCGCCGCACCGCGGCGTGGTCCATGTCTTGCCACCCTTGTCGCACTGCTTTTTTTTGCAGCGAATGCTGACGGAACTACAGACTTCTACTCTCGTGGTCGCGGGTTCGAATCCCGCCGGTCGAAAGGCCGTAGCTCAGTGGTAGAGCACGACGTTTCGTCGATCCTTGTCGCTGCTTTTTTTTGTGTGTTTGCGAGGTGAATGCAGACGGGTTTACAGGTAGAGCGTCGGGGCCCTCGGGCTCTGAAGGTTCCGGGTTCAATCCCCGGTCTGCTTCGGCAGGTAGCTCAATGGCGCAACCCGACACCCCTTGTCACCTCTTTTTTTGAATGCGCCGGAAGGGCTGAGCCCCATGGCGGACCAAACAGGAAAGAAACCGATGAAAACGAACGCCCCCGCGGCGCAGGCCGCCATGCTGCCGCCCGCCCTGCGCGAGGCGGTGGATGCCGTCTATGCCGCCTTCCAGCGCCATGGCGCTCCGACACAGATGCTGGATGTGTGCACGGCCTGCTGCATGGACGAGGCCATGGAACGCGAGATGCGGCGCCTACCGCTGCGCCGCATAACGACCCGCCACTTCTACGAATACAACAGCTCTGCCAAGGGCAGCGAGCAGCCGGCCGAGGAACTGCTCTACTTTCTGCCCCGCATGCTGGAACTGATGGCCCTGGGCGAGGAGCTGCACCACTCGACCGAGCTGTACCTGGACCGCCTGGGCAACTGCCCGGCCAATGCCCTGTCGCCCCAGGAGCGCGCCGCCGTGGACGCTTACGCACTGGCCTTCTTCCACGAAGGCCTGTGGCACGCCGGGCGCGAGCCCAGCCCGTTCAACGGCGCGAACGCCTTCGACATCCTGTTGATGTTCCACAAGGGCGGAGTGGACGTGCAACCGCTGCTGGCGCACTGGCTGAACGACGAGCGCCAAAGCGCCGTGCTGCGGTACGCCGAGGCGAGCTACTGGGACTTCTGGGGAAAGAACGAAATCCAGGACGCCTTTGCCGAAGACCAGCCGGAATTCCGCGAGGCGATGAAAGCCTGGATGCTCGACCCCGGCAACCGCCAGCGCTTTGCACAGAAGATCCTGGCGCTGGACACCAGCGCGATGGCACAACCCGCGCACTGCACCTGTGGCAACTGCACGGGCCCGCGACAGATCGTGGAAGCGGTGTTCGACTGGGTCAGTGAATGAGCACCCGAAAATAAGACAGACAGACAGACAGACAGACAGACAAACGAAAAGAAAGAAGAACGCAATGAACTACCTGCAACGCAATGTGGAAAACGGCGTCCCCATCAAGATGTGGACCCAGGGCGTACCCGTGGAGGACGAGGCCCAGAAGCAACTGGAGAACGCGGCGCGCCTGCCCATCGTGTTCAAGCACGTGGCCGCCATGCCCGATGTGCACTACGGCATCGGGGCCACGGTGGGATCGGTGATCCCCACCTTCAAGGCCATCATCCCCGCAGCCGTGGGCGTGGACATCGGCTGCGGAATGATGGCGTGCAAGACGACGCTGCACGCCAACGACCTGCCGGACAACCTGGGCCCGCTGCGCTCCGCGATCGAGAAGGCCGTGCCGCACGGCAGCAACCCGCGCCGCATGGGCCGCGACAAGGGCGCGTGGGAAACGCCGCCCGATGAGAGCGATGCGGCCTGGGCCTCGCTGAAGGGCGAGTTCGACGCGATCTGCGAGGACTACCCGCGCTTTGCCAGCACCAACCACCACAAGCACCTGGGAACGCTGGGCACCGGCAACCACTTCATCGAGGTGTGCCTGGACGAACACGGTGGCGTGTGGTTCATGCTGCATTCGGGCTCGCGCGGAGTGGGCAACGCCATCGGCACGCACTTCATCGAGCTGGCCAAGAAGGATGCCGAGCTGCACCAGCGCAACCTGCCCGACCAGGACCTGGCCTACTTCGAGGAAGGCGCCCGGTATTTCGGCGACTACGTGCGCGCCGTGGGCTGGGCGCAGAAGTTCGCGCGCGCCAACCGCGAGGTGATGATGCAGCGCGTGATCGCGGCCGCCCGCAAGGTGATCGCCAAGCCCTTCGAGGCCCATGTGGAAGCGGTGAACTGCCACCATAACTACGTGAGCCGCGAAACGCACTTCGGCGAAGACGTGTTCATCACCCGCAAGGGCGCCGTGAGCGCCAAGGCCGGCGAACTGGGCATCATTCCCGGCAGCATGGGCGCCAAGAGCTTCATCGTGCGCGGCAAGGGCAACCCGGAGAGCTTCATGAGCTGCAGCCACGGCGCGGGCCGCAAGATGAGCCGCACCAAGGCCAAGAAGCTCTACACCGTTGCCGACCAGATCGCCGCCACCGAAGGGGTGGAATGCCGCAAGGACGCCGATGTGATCGACGAGATCCCGATGGCCTACAAGGACATCGACGCCGTGATGGCGGCGCAGGAAGACCTGGTGGAAGTGGTGTACACGCTCAAGCAAGTGGTGTGCGTGAAGGGATAGCGAGCGCACCACGGCCCACCATCGGATCAAGACCAACGCACGAGGAGCGTGCGCTGAAAGCATGGACATGCAAAAGACAGAACCCCGAGAACTGCTTCATTCCGCCCATCCGATCGAGCCCGCCATGCGCGGGCAGATCATGGATGCGCTGCGTGACATCGAGGCGCAGCACGCCGTCACCATCCTGTTTGCCTGCGAATCGGGCAGCCGCGGCTGGGGCTTCGCGTCGCCCGACAGCGACTACGACGTCCGCTTTCTCTACGTGCACCGCCTGCCCTGGTACCTCACGGTCTCGCCCGGGCGCGACGTGATCGAGGTGCCGATCAGCGGGGACCTGGACATCAACGGCTGGGACCTGCGCAAGCGCTCGGGCTGATGCGCGAATCGAACCCCACGCTGCTGGAGTGGCTGCGCTCGCCCGTCGTCTACCGCGAGGCGGCGGACACGATGGCCCAGGTGCGCGCCCTGGCGGCGCAGGTGTTCTCCAACGCCAAGGCCTGGCACCACTACGCCTCCATGGCCAAGAAGAACTTCCGCGAGCACCTGCAGGCTGACGTGGTGCGCTACAAGAAATACCTGTACGTGCTGCGCCCGCTGCTGGCAGCGCGATGGATCCGCACGCGCCCCGGAGTGCCGCCCATGCGCTTCGCCGAACTGGCCCAGCACACGCTGGATGCGCAACGCGATGCGGCGCTCATCGAAGAGATCAACGCCCTGCTGGCGGTGAAGATGCGTGCGAACGAGTCGGCCACCAGCCCACGCTGGCCCGGCATACACGCATTCATCGAGGCCGAGCTGGCCGCCAATGCGGCGCAGCCGGTGCAGCCCCTGCCCATTGCCGGGCATGCCGGGCTGGACGCCCTGCTGCACGACACGGTGCTGCGCTTCGATCCTGCCCATGGCGGCGCCGAAGGGTCCGTGCCATGCTGACCCTGGACGGCTCCCACGGCGAAGGCGGCGGGCAGATCCTGCGCACCGGCCTGGCGCTGTCCATGGTGACCGGCCGGCCGCTGCGCATCGACCGCATCCGCGCGGGCCGGCCCAAGCCAGGACTGATGCGCCAGCACCTGGCCTGCGTGCAGGCGGCGATGCAGGTCTGCGGCGGGCAGGCGGAGGGCGCCGAACTGGGGTCGCAAGCGCTGCAGTTCACGCCCGGCCCGGTGCAGGCGGGCGACTACGCCTTTGCGATCGCCGGGGCCGGCAGTTGCCTGCTGGTGCTGCAGACCGTGCTGCCCGCGCTGATGCTGGCTGGCGGGCCCAGCCGGGTGCAGCTTTCGGGCGGCACGCACAACCCCATGGCGCCCCCGTTCGACTTCCTGCAGCGGGCCTTCGCGCCGCTGGTGCGGCGTCTTGGCGTGGGGCTGGAACTCACGCTGCGGCGCCGGGGCTTTTATCCCGCAGGCGGCGGCGAGGTGCATGCGGCCATCGCGCCTGCGGCTGGCCCGCTGGCCCCGTTCGATCTGCTGGACCGCGGCGCGCG
>NZ_BAAJYR010000056.1:0-19224 GCF_057546605.1 Acidovorax sp. KPB24-03
CCCCGAGTACCTGGCCATCGCCGCGGCCGGGCAGCCCGGCGCGCTGCCCTGCACGGTGAAGAAGGTGCAGGACATCGGCACCTACTTCCTGCTCACGGCCCGCGTGGGCGAGCACACGCTCAAGGCCCGCCTGGGCACGGGCGAGGCGGTGCCTTCGGCGGGCGACACGGTCTGGCTGCAGGTGCTGGGGCGCCACACCTGCTTCTACCAAAACGAGGAACTGCTGGCATGAGCACCACGACCAAACCGGTGAACCAGAAGGCCTGGTTCCTGATCCTGCCCGTCATCCTGTGCGTGGCCTTCTCGGCCATCCTGCCGCTGATGACCGTGGTGAACTACTCGGTGCAGGACATCATCTCGCCCGAGCGGCGCGTGTTCGTCGGCACCGAATGGTTCGCCGCCGTGATGCGCGACGAAGAGCTGCATGCGGCCCTGTGGCGCCAGATCACGTTCTCGCTCGCCGTGCTGGCGGTGGAGATCCCGCTGGGCATCTGCCTGGCGCTGTCCATGCCCGCGCAGGGCTGGAAGTCCTCCGCCGTGCTGGTGACGGTGGCGCTGTCGCTGCTGATCCCGTGGAACGTGGTGGGCACCATCTGGCAGATCTATGGCCGCGCCGACATCGGCCTGCTGGGCGCCGCGCTGCAGTACATCGGCATCGACTACAGCTACACCGGCAACGCCACGCAGGCCTGGCTCACCGTGCTGGTGATGGACGTGTGGCACTGGACGCCGCTGGTGGCGCTGCTGTGCTTCGCCGGGCTGCGCTCGATCCCCGACGCCTATTACCAGGCCGCGCGCATCGACGGCGCGAGCAAGTTCGCCGTGTTCCGCTACATCCAGCTGCCCAAGATGCGCGGCGTGCTGATGATCGCGGTGCTGCTGCGCTTCATGGACAGCTTCATGATCTACACCGAGCCCTTCGTGCTCACCGGCGGCGGGCCGGGCAATGCCACCACCTTCCTCAGCCAGTACCTCACGCAGAAGGCCGTGGGCCAGTTCGACCTGGGCCCGGCGGCGGCGTTCTCGCTGATCTACTTCCTCATCATCCTGCTGCTGTGCTTCATCCTCTACAACTGGATGCAGCGCGTGGGCACCGACGCACAGACCGGAGCCGGCCATGAATGAAAAGCGCTTTCGCAAGCGGAGCCTCTTCCTTGCGGCCTACATCGTCTTCGCGTTGCTGCCCATCTACTGGATGGTCAACATGAGCTTCAAGACGAACGCGGAGATCCTCTCCACGTTCTCGTTCTTTCCCCAGCACTTCACCTGGGACAACTACAAGACCATCTTCACCGACGAGTCCTGGTACTCGGGCTACATCAACAGCCTGATCTACGTGGCCATCAACACGGTGATCTCGCTCACCGTGGCGCTGCCGGCGGCCTATGCGTTCTCGCGCTACCAGTTCCTGGGCGACAAGCACGTGTTCTTCTGGCTGCTGACCAATCGCATGACGCCGCCCGCGGTGTTCCTGCTGCCGTTCTTCCAGCTCTACACGACCGTGGGGCTGATGGACACGCACATCGCCGTGGCGCTGGCCCACCTGCTGTTCAATGTGCCCCTGGCGGTGTGGATCCTGGAAGGCTTCATGACCGGCATCCCGCGGGAGATCGACGAGACGGCCTACATCGACGGCTACAGCTTCCCGCGCTTTTTCCTGACCATCTTCCTGCCGCTTATCAAGGCCGGTGTGGGGGTGGCGGCGTTCTTCTGCTTCATGTTCAGCTGGGTCGAGCTGCTGCTGGCGCGCACGCTCACCAGCGTGAACGCCAAGCCCATCGTGGCGACGATGACGCGCACCGTGAGCGCCTCTGGCATGGACTGGGCCACCCTGGCCGCGGCCGGTGTGCTCACCATCGTGCCGGGTGCCATCGTCATCTGGTTCGTGCGGCACTACATCGCGAAGGGTTTCGCGATGGGCCGGGTTTGACGTGTGAAAGGGAGCACAGCCATGAATCACACACTTTCACCGCAGAGCGCGCGATGCGTCCAACGCCAGCGGCAGCCGTGGAGCGGGCCTTGCCCGGCCACCCGCTGCGCCCCCCTCAGGGTAAGTGCCGCAGGCGCTCAGGGGGGTACCCATGTTTGAGTGGATGGCCTGGACCACGCCGGTGGCCGTTTTCTTCCTGTGCATCGTGCTCATGCTGGCCGGCATGACGGTGTGGGAAATCAAGTCCCCCACCCTGCTCCGGCGTGGCTGGCTGCCGCTGGCGACGACGCGCGGCGACCGCCTCTTCATCGGCCTGCTGGCCGCCGCCTATGTGAACCTGGCCTTCGTGGGCATCAGCGGGCACTTGGTGCAGTGGTTCTCGCTGTCGGCCGAACCGTCGATCTGGATCAGCTTCGTGCTGTCGATGGCCTTGCTGGTGCTGATCCTGCGCAAGGGCTGACGGCCCGGCTGCCGGGAGTTTTTTCTGCCGCCGGTCCGACCCATCCCCCGGACCTGGCGGCCGCTGGAATGCAAAGGGGAGTCGATTCAACTGACTATCAGGAGACAAGCACTATGAAGATGCAGTATTCGGCGCTGGCGTTGGCCGTCGCGGTCCTGGCCGGCAACACGGCCATGGCGGGCGAGGCGGAAGCCAAGAAGTGGGTGGACAGCGAATTCCAGCCGTCCACGCTGGCCAAGGACCAGCAACTGGCCGAGATGAAGTGGTTCATCGACGCGGCCAAGAAGCTGCAGGCCAAGGGCGTGAAGGAAATCTCGGTGGTGTCGGAAACCCTGACCACGCACGAGTACGAGTCCAAGACGCTGGCCAAGGCCTTCGAGGAGATCACCGGCATCAAGGTCAAGCACGATCTCATCCAGGAAGGCGACGTGGTCGAGAAGCTGCAGACCTCGATGCAGTCGGGCAAGTCGATCTACGACGGCTGGATCAGCGACTCCGACCTGATCGGCACGCACTACCGCTACGGCAAGATGATGAACCTGACCGACTACATGTCGGGCGCCGGCAAGGAGTTCACCAACCCCGGGCTGGACCTGAAGGACTTTATCGGCACCAAGTTCACCACCGCGCCGGACGGCAAGCTCTACCAGCTGCCCGACCAGCAGTTCGCCAACCTGTATTGGTTCCGCGCCGACCTGTTCGAGCGCAAGGACTTGAAGGACAAGTTCAAGGCCAAGTACGGCTACGACCTGGGCGTGCCGCTGAACTGGAGCGCCTACGAAGACATCGCCGAATTCTTCAGCAACGACGTGAAGACCATCGACGGCAAGGCCATCTACGGCCACATGGACTACGGCAAGAAGGACCCCTCGCTCGGCTGGCGCTTCACCGACGCATGGCTGTCCATGGCGGGCGCTGCCGACATCGGCACGCCCAATGGCCTGCCGATCGACGAATGGGGCATCCGCGTGGCGGCGGACAAGTGCACGCCCGTGGGCGCCTCGGTGTCCCGCGGCGGCGCGACCAACTCGCCCGCGGCCGTGTACGCGCTCACCAAGTACGTGGACTGGATGAAGAAGTACGCGCCCAAGGAAGCCATGGGCATGACCTTCGGCGAATCCGGCCCCGTGCCCGCGCAAGGCCAGATCGCCCAGCAGATCTTCTGGTACACCGCTTTCACCGCCGACATGGTCAAGCCCGGCCTGCCCGTGGTGAACGCCGACGGCACGCCCAAGTGGCGCATGGCGCCCGGCCCCAACGGCCCGTACTGGAAGCCCGGCATGCAGAACGGCTACCAGGACGTGGGATCGTGGTCGTTCTTCAACGGCCATGACGCCAACAAGACGGCCGCTGCCTGGCTCTACGCCCAGTTCGTGACCGCCAAGACCGTCTCGCTCAAGAAGACCATCGTGGGCCTGACGCCCATCCGCGAGAGCGACATCCAGTCCAAGGCCATGACCGACATGGCGCCCAAGCTCGGCGGCCTGGTCGAGTTCTACCGCAGCCCGGCCCGCGTGGCCTGGTCGCCCACCGGCACCAACGTGCCCGACTACCCCAAGCTGGCGCAGTTGTGGTGGAAGAACGTGGCCCAGGCCGTCACGGGCGAGAAGACCCCACAGGGCGCCATGGACACGCTGGCCGACGAGATGGACCAAGTCATGGCCCGCCTGGAGCGCGCCGGCATGGCCCACTGCGCGCCCAAGCTCAATCCCAAGGGCGATCCTGCCAAGTGGCTGAGCGACAAGGCCGCCCCCTGGGCCAAGCTGGCCAATGAAAAGCCCAAGGGCGAAACCATTGCCTACGACCGCCTGCTGCAGGCCTGGAAGGACGGCAAGGTGCGCTGACCCGGCAGGATGGGCCGGCGCCCACGCACCGCCGGCCTGATTTGCCCACCTCCCGCCCTCGTCCTTGTCTGCAAGGGCCTGGGCGGATTTGTTTTTTGCGGTGAATCAAGGGTTAACCCTTGGTTCTTCCGAGACGCATGGACAATCGATCCCATGAATACCGTGACCACCCCCCTGTACACCAAACGCTCCGAACTGCTGGCTCGGCTGGCCGAGCCCCGCCTCTACGACCTGGCGGTGATCGGGGGCGGCGCGACAGGCCTGGGCGTGGCGCTGGACGCCGCCGCGCGTGGCTTCAGCGTGGTCCTGGTGGAGTCGCACGACTTCGCCAAGGGAACATCCTCCCGCGCGACCAAGCTGGTGCACGGAGGCGTGCGCTATCTGGCGCAGGGCAATATCTCCCTCGTGCGCGAAGCGCTGCACGAGCGCACTACGCTGTTGAACAATGCCCCCCACCTGGCGCAGCCGCTGCCGTTCGTGATGCCGTCCTACCGCTATTGGGAAACGCCGTTCTACGGCGTGGGACTCAAGGCCTACGACGTCCTGGCGGGCAAGGCCGGCCTGGGCGCCACCGAATTCCTCGGCCGGGAAAGCACCTTGCGCCTGCTGCCCACGGCCCGCAAGGAAGGGCTCAAAGGCGGGGTCAAGTACTGGGACGGCCAGTTCGACGACGCCCGGCTGGCGCTCGCCTTGGCCCGCACGGCGGCGCAGCGCGGAGCCTTGCTCGTCAACTACTGCTCCGCCCGCGAACTGGTGCACGAGGCGGGCAAGGTGGCGGGCTTCACGTGCGAGGACCGCGAAACCGGCACCGCCTATACCGTGCGCGCGAAGTGTGTGGTCAATGCCACCGGAGTGTGGGTGGACGCGTTTCGCCAGCAGGATGCCGCGGCGCTCGGGCGCCCCGCCAAGCCCATCGTGGCACCCAGCCAGGGCGTGCACATCGTGGTGGACCGTGAATTCCTGCCTTCCGACCATGCGCTCATGGTGCCCAAGACCGCCGATGGCCGGGTGCTGTTTGCCGTGCCGTGGCTGGGCAAAGTCATCCTGGGGACGACCGACAGCCCACGCCAGGACCTGGCCCGCGAGCCCTTACCGTTCAAGGAGGAAGTGGCGTTCATCCTGAGCGAATCCGCCCGCTACCTGACGCGGGCGCCGGGCCCTTCGGATGTACGCAGCATCTGGGTCGGATTGCGTCCTTTGGTCAAACCGCAGGACGACGACGGTGACAACACGAAGAGCATCAGCCGCGAGCACACCGTCATCGCCAGCGCGAGCGGACTGGTCACCGTCACCGGTGGAAAATGGACCACGTACCGGGCCATGGCGGAGGACGTGTTGCAAAAATGCTTTACTGCGGGGTTGCTGGCGGAGCGCCCCAGCGGCGTGACGCGCCATCTTCCCCTCGTGGGCTCGCCCCAGCAGGCGGTGCAGCACCGCATCAGCGCGCCCCAAGGTCTGCACTCCTATGGCAGTGAGGCATCCTTCATCGACGGCTTGCCGGGCGCGGACGCCGCGCTGTCAGAGGGGCTGACCGAGGCGATGGTGCGATTTGCCGCCCGCTACGAGTACGCCCGCACGGTGGAAGATGTGCTGGCCCGCCGCAGCCGGATGCTTTTCCTGGATGCGGCCCAAGCCGCTCGTCTGGCCCCGCGCGTGGGCGAGATCCTGCGCGAGGAGCTCGGCCTAGACCCCCAGCTGGAGGTGTTCCAGGCGTTGGCCCGGCAGTATTTGGACGTCCCGTTGTGAAGTGCTTGACGTCAGTTGCGCTTTTTGACAAAATCGAGGGCTTCGCGTTTCAAGCGCGAGGTTTCTGCCCAGCGGGAAGTGCTGCAAATGGTTTGCGGCATGGACGACGGGCCCAAGACTGATTGGCTGATCTTCAGCCCTTGAGACGTTCTCTGGGGCTGTCAATCCTGCCGGTGCAAGTTGGGAATATTGAAATGATCCAGACAGAATCTCGGTTAGACGTTGCCGACAACACCGGCGCGAAGTCCGTCCTGTGCATCAAGGTGCTGGGTGGTTCCAAGCGTCGCTACGCCAGTGTCGGCGACATCATCAAGGTGAGCATCAAGGAAGCCGCTCCGCGTGGCCGCGTCAAAAAGGGCGAGGTCTACAGCGCAGTGGTGGTTCGTACGGCGAAGGGTATTCGCCGTGGCGACGGTTCGCTCGTCAAATTCGATGGCAACGCAGCAGTGTTGCTCAATGCAAAGCTGGAGCCCATCGGCACCCGCATCTTCGGGCCCGTGACGCGTGAACTGCGTACCGAGAAGTTCATGAAGATCGTGTCCCTGGCTCCTGAAGTTCTCTGAGGACGCGCCATGAACAAGATTCGCAAGGGCGACGAAATCGTTGTGCTCACCGGGCGCGACAAGGGCAAGCGCGGCACGGTGTCGCTGCGCAAGGATGACTCCTATCTGGTCATCGACGGCATCAACCTGGTCAAGAAGCATGTCAAGCCGAACCCCATGAAGGGTACGACCGGCGGCATCGTGGAAAAGGCCATGCCGATCCATCAGTCCAACGTGGCCATCTTCAATGCGGCTACCGGCAAGGCTGATCGTGTGGGTATCAAGGTGCAGGCTGATGGTGCGCGCGTTCGCGTGTTCAAGTCCAGCGGCGCTGAAATCAAGGCGGCCTAAGGAGTCAACATGGCACGACTGCAACAACACTACCGTGAAAAAATCGCCCCCGAGCTCGCTAAGCAGTTCGGTTATACCTCTCCGATGCAAGTCCCTCGGCTGACGAAGATCACCCTGAACATGGGTGTGAGCGAAGCCGTGTCGGACAAGAAGGTGATGGACAACGCCGTCGCAGACCTGACCAAGATTGCTGGCCAGAAGCCTGTGGTGACCAAGGCCAAGAAGGCCATCGCCGGTTTCAAGATCCGCGAAGGCCAGGCCATCGGCTGCATGGTCACCCTGCGTGGCGTTCAGATGTACGAATTCCTGGATCGTTTCGTGACCGTGGCTCTGCCCCGCGTCCGTGACTTCCGCGGTATCTCTGGCCGGGCCTTCGACGGCCGTGGCAACTACAACATCGGTGTCAAGGAACAGATCATTTTCCCTGAAATCGAGTACGACAAGGTGGATGCCTTGCGCGGTCTCAACATCAGCATCACCACAACGGCGCGTAGCGATGAAGAAGCGAAGGCGCTTCTCGCTGGTTTCCGTTTCCCGTTCAAGAACTGAGGCAGCGTATGGCTAAAGTAGCTTTGATCCAGCGCGAACTGAAGCGCGAAAAAATTGGCCGCCAAGTACGCAGCAAAGTATGCGGAATTGAAGGCAGTTGCCAGCGACATGAAGCGCAGCGATGAAGAGCGTGAAGCAGCCCGTCTGGGCCTGCAAAAGCTCCCACGCAACGCCAACCCCACGCGTCAGCGCAACCGTTGCGAAATCACCGGTCGCCCACGTGGCACGTTCCGCCAATTCGGTCTGGCTCGCGCAAAGATCCGTGAACTGGCTTTTGCCGGCGACATCCCTGGTGTCACCAAGGCCAGCTGGTAAGCGGGCAGGAGAGATACAACATGAGCATGAGTGATCCCATCGCTGACTTGCTGACCCGCATTCGCAACGCGCAAATGGTGTCCAAGGCAACCGTGCTGGTGCCGTCTTCCAAAGTGAAGATCGCCATCGCCCAAGTGCTGAAGGACGAGGGTTATATCGACGGCTTCCAGGTCAAGACCGAAGCCGGCAAGTCCGAACTTGAAATCGCACTGAAGTACTACGCCGGTCGTCCGGTGATCGAGCGTATCGAGCGCGTGAGCCGTCCTGGCCTGCGTGTGTACAAAGGCCGTGATTCCATCCCGCAAGTCATGAACGGTCTGGGTGTGGCAATTGTCACGACGCCCAAGGGCGTGATGACCGATCGCAAAGCGCGCGCTACCGGTGTCGGCGGCGAAGTGCTTTGCTACGTCGCTTAAACGTGGCATTGAGGAGTAACTGAAATGTCCCGCGTAGGAAAAATGCCGGTGACCATCCCCGCAGGTGTGGATGTGTCCATCAAGGACGACCAGATCAACGTGAAGGGTACGGGCGGCACGCTGTCGCTGACCCAGAGCGCGCTTGTGAAGGTCTCCATCAAGGACGGCAAGCTCAGTTTTGAGCCTGTTGACGAGTCCCGTGAAGCGAATGCCATGAGTGGCACGATCCGCCAGTTGGTGAACAACATGGTGGTGGGTGTCAGCAAGGGCTTCGAAAAGAAGCTGAGCCTGATCGGCGTGGGCTACAAGGCCCAGGCTGCAGGTGCCAAGCTGAATCTGAGCGTGGGTTACTCGCACCCCGTGAACTTCGAAATGCCTGCTGGCATCACGGTTGCGACTCCAACCCCGACCGAAATCGTGATCAAGGGTGCCGACCGCCAGCGCGTTGGCCAATTGGCCGCTGAGATCCGTGCCGTTCGTCCGCCCGAGCCCTACAAGGGCAAAGGCATCCGTTATTCGGACGAAAAAGTCACGATCAAAGAGACCAAGAAGAAATAAGGAGCTGCAACATGTTGACCAAGAAAGAGCAGCGTCTTCGTCGTTCGCGCCAGACCCGCATTCGCATTGCGCAGCAAGGCGTGGCGCGTTTGACGGTGAACCGCACGAACCTTCACATCTACGCCAGTGTTATCTCCGGCGACGGCAGCAAGGTCCTGGCCAGCGCATCGACGGCAGAAGCCGATGTGCGCAAGTCCCTCGGTGGCTCTGGCAAGGGGGGCAATGCCGCCGCTGCCCAGATCATCGGCAAGCGCATCGCTGAAAAGGCGAAGGCGGCTGGCATCGAGAAGGTTGCATTCGATCGTGCAGGTTTTGCCTATCACGGCCGCGTCAAGGCTTTGGCCGACGCTGCACGTGAAGCTGGCCTGCAGTTCTAAGCGGAGCGAAATACAAAATGGCTAAATTTCAACCCAAAGTGCAGAGCGAAGGTCAGGACGACGGTCTGCGCGAAAAAAATGATCGCGGTGAACCGCGTGACCAAAGTCGTGAAGGGTGGCCGGATTCTCGGTTTCGCCGCACTGACTGTGGTCGGTGACGGTGATGGCCGCGTCGGCATGGGTAAGGGCAAGTCGAAGGAAGTGCCTGCAGCCGTGCAAAAGGCAATGGAAGAAGCTCGCCGCAATCTGGTGAAGGTGTCGCTCAAGAACGGCACCATTCATCATCAAGTGACGGGCCACCATGGTGCTGCACACGTGATGATGGCTCCCGCCCCCAAGGGTACGGGCATCATTGCGGGCGGCCCGATGCGTGCTGTGTTTGAAGTGTTGGGCATCACCGACATCGTGGCTAAGAGCCACGGTTCGTCGAACCCCTACAACATGGTCCGCGCAACGTTCGATGCGCTGGTGCATTCCACGACCCCGTCGGAAGTGGCAGCCAAGCGCGGCAAGTCGGTCGAAGACATCTTCGCCTGAACGGAGTTGAGCAAATGACTACGCAACAAACCGTCAAGATTCAACTGGTGCGCAGCCCGATTGGCACCAAGGAATCGCACCGTGCCACCGTACGCGGCCTGGGCCTGCGCAAGCTGAACAGCATCAGCGAACTGCAGGACAGCCCTGAAGTGCGCGGCATGATTAACAAGATCAGCTATCTGGTCAAAGTCCTCTGAGAGGTTGATGATGGAACTCAATAGCATCAAGCCTGCAGACGGAGCCAAGCATGCCAAGCGCCGCGTCGGTCGCGGTATCGGTTCTGGTCTGGGCAAGACCGCGGGTCGCGGTCACAAGGGTCAAAAATCGCGTTCTGGCGGTTACCACAAGGTGGGTTTCGAAGGCGGTCAAATGCCTTTGCAGCGTCGCCTGCCCAAGCGCGGCTTCAAGTCCCATCTGCTGAAGTTCAATGCAGAAGTGACCCTGACGGCGCTGGACCAACTGGGTCTTGCTGAAGTTGACCTGCTGGCGCTCAAGAGCGCCGGTTTGGTGGGCCAGCTGATCAAGGTGGTGAAGGTCATCAAGAGTGGCGAACTGAGCAAGTCGGTCAAGTTGACCGGCATCGGTGCAACGGCGGGCGCGAAGGCGGCCATCGAAGCTGCCGGCGGCAGCCTGGCTTGAATACGTTCTGAAGGAACGCATCCGTGGCTACTAGCGCAGCTCAAATTGCGAAAACCGGTAAGTTTGGCGATTTACGTCGCCGGCTGGTTTTTCTGCTGCTGGCGTTGGTCGTGTACCGCATCGGAGCGCACATTCCCGTGCCGGGCATCGATCCGGCGCAGCTGCAACAGCTGTTCAGTGGCCAGCAGGGTGGCATTCTGAACCTGTTCAACATGTTCTCGGGTGGGGCGCTCTCGCGCTTCACGGTTTTCGCTCTGGGGATCATGCCGTATATCTCGGCGTCGATCATCATGCAGCTGATGACCTATGTCGTTCCGACGTTCGAGCAGCTGAAGAAGGAAGGCGAGGCAGGGCGGCGCAAGATCACGCAATACACGCGTTATGGAACGCTGGGTTTGGCCATATTCCAGTCGCTGGGCATCGCTGTGGCACTGGAGAGTTCCGCAGGGCTGGTGCTGAGTCCCGGGTTCGGGTTTCGCATGACGGCCGTGGTGAGCTTGACGGCTGGCACGATGTTCCTCATGTGGTTGGGTGAGCAAATCACAGAGCGTGGCTTGGGCAACGGGATTTCGATCCTGATCTTCGCAGGTATCGCTGCAGGGCTGCCGAGTTCTATCGGTGGATTGCTGGAGCTGGTGCGCACAGGTGCGATGAGCATCCTGGCTGCGATTTTCATCGTGTTGATCGTGGCGGCAGTGACCTATTTCGTCGTGTTTGTCGAAAGAGGTCAGCGAAAGATTCTCGTGAATTACGCGAGGCGCCAGGTGGGCAACAAGGTGTATGGCGGGCAATCGTCGCATCTGCCGTTGAAGCTCAACATGGCTGGGGTGATTCCACCGATCTTTGCTTCGTCGATCATCTTGTTGCCGGCTACGGTGGTGAACTGGTTCAGTGCGGGTGAGTCGATGCGTTGGTTGCGTGACATTTCTGGAGCACTGACCCCAGGTCAGCCGATCTATGTGATGTTCTACGCAGCGGCCATTGTGTTCTTCTGCTTCTTCTACACCGCCTTGGTGTTCAACAGCCGAGAGACTGCAGACAACTTGAAGAAAAGCGGTGCCTTCATTCCTGGGATTCGTCCTGGAGAACAGACGGCTCGCTACATCGACAAGATCCTGGTTCGCTTGACGCTGGCTGGAGCGGTGTACATCACCTTTGTGTGCTTGCTCCCAGAGTTCATGATCTTGAAGTACAACGTGCCGTTCTATTTTGGTGGCACCTCTTTACTGATCATTGTGGTGGTCACCATGGACTTCATGGCCCAGGTGCAGAACTACATGATGTCGCAGCAATACGAGTCCTTGCTTAAGAAGGCCAACTTCAAAGCAACGCCTGGCAGCTGAGTCAGTCACAAGTGGAATCTTGGCAAATGCGCTATAGTGGCGGGTTGGCCTTGGTGGATACGGTTTATTGATGCCTCCGAGTCATCGCGGGCGCAAATTGTGTTCCGCGCAGTGGGCCGGGACGAAAAGACGAGTTTTAGGAGAATGAAATGAGAGTTTCGGCTTCGGTCAAGAAAATCTGCCGCAACTGCAAGATCATCCGCCGCAAAGGTGTGGTGCGCGTGATCTGCACGGACATGCGCCATAAGCAGCGCCAAGGTTGATTGAAAGTATTAGAGGACGCATATGGCACGTATCGCTGGCATTAATATTCCGCCGCATCAGCATGCTGAAATCGGCTTGACCGCCATTTTTGGCATTGGTCGCACCCGCGCTCGCAAGATCTGCGAAGCCTGTGACATCGCTTATTCCAAGAAGATCAAGGATCTGACGGACGGCGATCTCGAAAAAAATTCGCGATCAGATCGCGCAGTTCACCATCGAAGGTGATCTGCGTCGCGAAACCACGATGAACATCAAGCGCTTGATGGACATTGGCTGCTACCGCGGCTTCCGCCATCGTCGCGGTCTGCCCATGCGTGGTCAGCGTACGCGCACGAATGCTCGTACCCGCAAGGGTCCGCGCAAGGGTGCTGCAGCGCTGAAGAAGTAAAAAGATTGAAAGATCAACATGGCAAAGTCTCCCGCCAATAACGCTGCACAGCGCGTTCGCAAGAAGGTTCGCAAGAACGTTTCGGACGGTATCGCGCACGTGCATGCTTCGTTCAACAACACCATCATCACGATCACCGATCGCCAAGGCAATGCATTGTCCTGGGCGTCATCGGGTGGTCAAGGTTTCAAGGGTTCGCGCAAGTCCACGCCATTCGCTGCACAGGTTGCATCCGAAGTCGCGGGTCGTGCTGCCATTGAACAAGGCATCAAGAATCTTGATGTCGAGATCAAGGGCCCAGGTCCTGGTCGTGAATCGTCGGTGCGCGCGCTGGGCGCCCTGGGTATCCGCATCACTTCGATCTCCGACGTGACGCCGGTTCCCCATAACGGCTGCCGTCCGCAAAAGCGCCGTCGCATCTAATTTTTATAAGCCCACCGCCACCTGATTGCTTTGGCAGCAGGTGGCTCCCGCAATGATGTTGCGGAAGATGACAATCCAAGGAAGCTCAAGTGGCACGTTACCTCGGCCCCAAGGCCAAACTCTCCCGCCGTGAAGGCACTGACCTGTTCCTGAAGAGCGCTCGCCGCTCTATCGCGGACAAGGCCAAGTTCGACTCCAAGCCAGGTCAGCACGGCCGCACCTCTGGTGCTCGCACGTCCGACTATGGTCTGCAACTGCGCGAAAAAGCAGAAGGTCAAGCGCATGTATGGCGTGCTGGAAAAGCAATTCCGCCGCTATTTCGAAGCCGCTGATCGCCGCAAGGGCAACACGGGTGCCAACCTGCTGTTCCTGCTGGAATCCCGTCTGGATAACGTGGTGTACCGCATGGGCTTCGGTTCCACGCGCGCAGAAGCACGCCAGCTGGTTTCGCACAAGGCTATCACCGTGAACGGCCAGTCTGTCAACATCGCCTCGTACCTCGTCAAGACGGGCGATGTGGTGGCTGTGCGCGAAAAGTCCAAGAAGCAAGGTCGCGTAGTCGAAGCCTTGCAGCTGGCTCAGCAAGTGGGTATGCCAGCGTGGGTGGAAGTGAATGCCGACAAGGCCGAGGGTATCTTCAAGAAGGTTCCGGATCGTGACGAATTCGGCGCTGACATCAACGAATCCCTGATCGTTGAACTCTATTCGCGCTAAGCATTTAGCGCACATTCGAGAAAATTGTTCCTATACCGCGAGGCATCGCGGTATAGGCGCTTCACCAGCCTTACCGGTGTAACGAGCTGGGGGTATTGAGAGGAAGTCTGAATGCAAACCAATTTGCTGAAACCCAAGGCGATCAATGTCGAGCAACTTGGCCACAATCGTGCCAAGGTCGCGTTGGAGCCCTTTGAGCGCGGTTACGGCCACACTCTGGGCAATGCCATTCGCCGTGTTCTGCTCTCGTCCATGGTGGGTTACGCAGCAACGGAAGTCACGATCGCAGGCGTCTTGCACGAGTATTCATCCATTGATGGTGTTCAGGAAGATGTCGTCAACATCCTGTTGAATCTCAAGGGTGTGGTGTTCAAGCTCCACAACCGCGACGAAGTCACGCTGAGCCTTCGCAAGGACGGTGAAGGGGTGGTCACGGCTCGGGATATCCAGACGCCTCATGACGTAGAAATCGTCAACCCCGATCACGTCATCGCCCATCTGTCGCAGGGCGGCAAGCTGGACATGCAGATCAAGGTAGAAAAAGGCCGTGGCTACGTGCCAGGCAATCTGCGCCGTTATGCCGACGAGTCGACGAAGTCGATTGGCCGCATTGTGCTGGACGCATCTTTTTCCCCGGTCAAGCGCGTGAGCTACACCGTGGAAAGCGCCCGCGTTGAGCAGCGCACCGATCTGGACAAGCTGGTTGTCGAAATCGAGACGAATGGTGCCATCACGGCGGAAGATGCAGTTCGCGCATCCGCCAAGATTTTGGTAGAACAACTGGCTGTGTTTGCGCAGCTCGAAGGCGGCGAATTGGCGGCATTCGATGCGCCAGCAGGTCCTCGCGGCAGTGCAACGTTCGATCCGATCTTGCTGCGCCCTGTGGACGAGCTGGAATTGACGGTGCGCTCTGCCAATTGCCTGAAGGCCGAGAACATCTACTACATCGGTGACCTGATCCAGCGCACCGAGAACGAGTTGCTGAAGACGCCTAATCTTGGACGTAAGTCGCTCAATGAAATCAAGGAAGTCTTGGCTTCCCGTGGTTTGACTCTGGGAATGAAGCTGGAGAACTGGCCACCTGCAGGCCTCGACAAGCGTTAAGTTATAATTTTGGGCTCCCTCGGGGGAGCCAGTGCCTTGGGCAGTACCTGATACGGCTGCCCGATTTAATTACTCATAAGGAAAGCACCATGCGCCACGGACACGGCCTTCGTAAACTCAATCGCACCAGCTCGCACCGACTCGCGATGCTGCAGAACATGATGAACTCGCTCATCGAGCACGAGGCCATCAAGACCACGCTGCCCAAGGCCAAGGAGTTGCGCCGTGTGGTGGAGCCCATGATCACTTTGGCGAAGGAAGACACCCTGGCCAATCGCCGCTTGGCATTCGATCGTCTGCGCGATCGTGACAGCGTGACCAAGCTGTTCAATGTGCTCGGCCCCCGTTTCAAGGCACGTCCAGGCGGCTACACGCGCATCCTGAAGATGGGTTTCCGCGTGGGTGACAATGCACCTATGGCGTATGTCGAACTGGTTGATCGTGCAGAAGAATCTGCAGAAACCGCAAATGCTTCCGCAGAAGCATAAAAGTAGGTTATAATTTATCTCTTGCCGCGCGATGGAGCAGTCTGGTAGCTCGTTGGGCTCATAACCCAAAGGTCGGAGGTTCAAATCCTCCTCGCGCAACCAATAAAGCGGAAACGCTCTCAAAAAAGCCCACTAATCAGTGGGCTTTTTTGTTTTTGTCGTTTAACTCACTGGATAAACACTGATGGGGAGCTTTGGCTGGCCTCCAGTCAGTGGGTGACGATCGGCATCTTTTCACATCAGGGCGATTAATGACGACACACTGCGACACTGAAAGGTGCGCGTGCCGACAGCTTCTTGATGGTTTGATGCCGCCCGATCAATCCGGGGGTGATGCCTATCTCTCCTTTGTTCACGATGACATCCTCAGAAGAAACCACGCTTGGCATTGATTTCGGCACCTCCAATTCCGCCATGGCGGTGAGACGGGGCAGGGGCGTGGCCACGTTGCTACCGTTGGAAGGGACTGCAACCACATTGCCGACCGCCCTGTTCTTCAATACGGAAGACCATCAGACACACATCGGGCGCGATGCCGTGGCGCACTACCTCGCGGGCACGGAAGGGCGGCTCATGCGGTCGCTGAAAAGCCTGCTCGGCAGCGCGCTCCTACAGGACAAGACAGCGGTTCACCAGAGCATGGTGAGCTATCAAGACATCATCGCACTGTTTCTGCGCACGTTGGCAGGGCAGGCCCGGCAGGCGCTGGGCGCGATGCCAGACCGCGTTGTCATGGGGCGGCCTGTCCACTTCGTGGATGGCGACGAAGCGCGTGATGCGCAGGCGGAAGACGCTTTGCGACAGGCGGCCCTGGATGCGGGGTTTACCAATGTCTCCTTTCAACTGGAGCCCATTGCAGCGGCGCTGGACCATGAACAGCGGATCACGCATGAATCATTGGTGCTGGTGGTGGATATCGGCGGGGGGACCTCGGATTTCACCGTCGTGCGCCTCGGCCCCGAACGTGCTTTGCTGGCCGATCGCAGTTCCGACGTGCTGGCCACTTCCGGGGTGCACTTGGGTGGGACCGATTTCGACCAGCGGTTGAGCCGGGCTCAGGTCATGCCGCTGCTCGGTTTGCGCCACATCGGACCCAGTGGTCGGGAGGTCCCCAGCCGCGTGTTCTTCGATCTATCGACGTGGCACCTGATCCAGTGGCTGTACAGCGCCAAAGCCCTGAGGGAAGTGCAAGCCCTTCGGACCGACTACGCAGACCTTCGCCTTCACGACCGATTGATGGAGGTGCTCAACGAGCGATGGGGACACCGTTTGGCGAATGCGGTGGAGCAGGCCAAGATCGCGGTGTCGCAAAACAGCGCTGAAGAACCCATCTTGCTGGATTGGCTCGAATCCGATCTGCAATCCTTCATTTCCCCCGATGTTCTGGAGGCGCAACTGGAAGGGCCTTTGCAGCAGATCGTGGATTGCGCCCAGGAATGCCTGCGCAAGGCCGGACTGGACGCCGATGGCATTGATGCCATTTATCTCACGGGCGGCTCTTCTGCGCTACGCCCGCTGCGTACCGCGTTGAAGAAGGCCTTCCCACACGTGACTCAGATGGAAGGCGACCTGTTCGGCGGCGTGGCGTCCGGACTGGCGTACACGGTCGGCTAACGGACTTACCTGCAGGGGGATGCGTTCACCATCGCCAGTGGCTGCATTGCATCGCTTGGCATGTGCCAAGTCCGCTAGGCCTGTGCTTCACCTTCCTGCTTGAGCGTCAAAGCTGATTGGTATAGGGCATTGCGCGATGTCCCTGTGATCTCGGCCGCCAGGCGGACGGCGGTTTTGAGCGGGAGTTCTTGCATCAACAACTTCAGCACGCGCAGGCTGTCGCCATCGTCCTGCGCTGCCTGCACCGGATGCAACAGCACCACGAACTCGCCCCGCGAGCGTTGTGGTCCGCCGGCCAGCCAGGCGGGCAGGGCATGGGCGGGCTGGGTGGCAATTTCTTCGAACTGTTTGGTCAGCTCCCTAGCGAGCGTGACCTGCCGTTCTCCCAGGATGACAAGGGCCTGTGCCAGTTCGGCGATGCGGTGCGGGGCCTCCAGCAGCACCACACAGCGGGTTTCCGTGGCGAGATGTTGCACTGCCGTTGCCCGCTCGCCGCTCTTGGCTGGAAGAAAACCGGCAAAAAGAAAACCTTCGGCCCCCTGGGCGACTGCGCCCGCAGCGCTGAGTGCCGATGTCACGCTGCTCGCTCCTGGCAGTGGCACAGCGCGCAACCCTGCCGCGTGCACGGCAGCGACGATCCGCGCCCCCGGATCGCTGACGCCCGGGGTGCCCGCATCACTGGCGTAGGCCACCCGCTGTCCGTCGCGCAAACGCTCGACCACCGAATGCGATGCCTCGGCCTCGTTGTGCTGGTGCACCGCCAGCAATTGACTGCTGGTTTTCTCTATGCCGTAGGCGCGCAGCAGCGCCTGGGTATGGCGCGTATCTTCGCAGGCGATGGTGTCGGCCAGTTGCAGCACGTGCAGCGCCCGCAGTGTGATGTCGGCCAAGTTACCGATGGGGGTGGCCACGACGTACAGAGCCCCTTGCGGATAATGCTGCGCAGCCGCCGCGTCGCGTGCGGCGTTCAGGGCTGAAGCGAAAGAGGCGCTCAATGGGATTCCTTGGGAAAAAACCGGTAGCCAACACGCGCGTGGTCGGCAATGCTGCCGAAGACCTCGCATTGGCCCACCTGCAAGCCGCTGGACTGCGGCTGGTCGAGCGCAATTATCGAACGCCCGGGCGTGGCGGCGGCGAGATCGACCTGATCGTGCGGGATCGCGACGGCACGGTGGTGTTCGTTGAGGTGCGAAGCCGCGCCAGCAGTGCGTTTGGCGGCGCTGGTGCCAGCATCGGCCGGACCAAGCAGCAGCGGATCGTGTTTGCCGCCCGCTGCTACCTGATGCGCCTGCCTGCACCACCGCCATGCCGCTTCGATGCCGTCCTGGTAGAAGGCGGTTCCGTGCAGTGGCTGCGTGGCGCCTTCGAGGCGCAGTAACGTTTCAAGCCCTTGGTTGGAGTCAAAGCGGATGCAGTGTTTTACGCCTGCCGCCCATGGTTGACCCAAACGGCGCCCACCCCACAGGTATCATCTTTGCCTCATGCTAGAGCAACGCATTCAACAGCATTTCATCGATAGCGCCGACCTCAAATACCAGTCCGCGCAGACCCTGAGCCATCCCATCGCTTCCGCTGTGCAGGCCATCCTCGCCTGCGTCACCAGTGGCGGCAAGGTGCTGGCCTGCGGCAGCGGTCCGGCCGCGGCGCAGGCGCAGCAGTTCGCTGCCCTGTGCGTGGCCGGGTTCGAACGGGAGCGGCCGGAACTGGCGGCCATGGCACTGGCGCCCGACGCAATCTGGACCCCTGCCGGCCTGGAGGGCCCGGACATCGACGCGCTGGGACGCCAGGTGCGAGCGCTGGGACAGGCGGGCGACGTCCTGCTGGCGCTGTCGGAGTCCGGCAATGACCTGCCGCTGCTGGCCGCATGCGATGCAGCGCATGAAAGAGACATGACCGTCGTCGCCCTTTCGGGTCGCAGCGGTGGCCGGCTGGCCGGCATGCTGCGCGAGACCGACGTCTTGATCGCCGTGCCCCACGACCGCGCCGCACGCGTGCGGGAGGTGCATTCGCTGGTCCTGCACTGTCTGTGCGACGGCGTGGACGCCCAATTACTTGGTGAACAGGAGATACCGCTATGAGCTTCCCGATGACCCGCTTGACCCGATTGACTTGCACCCTGTTGGCCGTGGGCGCCTTGGGGTCGGCCCTCTCGGCATGCGCTCCGCTGGTGGTAGGCGGCGCTGCCGTCATGGGCAGCATGATGGCGTCGGACCGGCGCACGACGGGCACGCAGGTGGAGGACGAAGGCATCGAACTGCGTGCCTCCAACCGCATTCGCGACACCTTCGGCGACCGCGTCCATGTCAATGTGACCAGCTACAACCGGCAAGTGCTTCTGACGGGCGAAGTGCCGACCGCGCAGGACAAGGAAAAACTCGAGCAGACCGCGTTGGCCGTGGAGAACGTGCGCTCGGTCGTCAACGACCTGGCCGTGATGCCCCCCAGTTCCCTCACGCAGCGTTCCAACGACACGCTGATCACCGGCAAGGTGCGCGCGAGCTTCGTCGATGCCAAGGACCTGTTCGCGAGCGCCTACAAGGTGGTCACCGAGCGCGAGACGGTGTACCTCATGGGACGCGTGACGCAGCGCGAGGCGGACCGGGCCTCCGACATCGCCCGGGG
>NZ_BAAJYR010000057.1:0-19182 GCF_057546605.1 Acidovorax sp. KPB24-03
GGCCCGGCCGCTCCACCGTGCCCGAGGCCGGCGCCAGCGTGCCAGCCGCCAGGGCGAGCAGCACACTCTTGCCCACGCCGTTGTCGCCCACCAGGCCGGTGATGCCGGGGGCGAGGTGGAGTGTGGGCGGCTCGGCCCAGAGCGCCTCGCCGTCGGGCCGCCGCCATTGCACCCGGGCCAGGCGCAGCAGCGCGCCCTCCCGCGCCGGCGCGCAAGCCGCCAGGGGAGAAGACGTGGAAGAAGAGGAAAGGGAAACGGATGCGGTGCGCGCTGCACCGCGGTGCGGACGGGCGTCTGCGTTGAATGTCGCCATGGTCAAGCTCCAAGCCATCGAATCGGCCGCCTCCCCGGATCGGAGGGGGAAAGCGGAACGGACGGAGGGGGCTTACAGGCGCATGGGTGAAGAGCCTCGGTGGCGGCGATCGGAGCGATCGAAGGGCCGGACTATACGTCCGCAGGAACGGCAACGCAAATTCACTTAGGTGAAATTCATTACGGATAGTACAATTTTCAGATCCACCCGACGGAGACCGCCATGAACGCCGTGCCAAGACCGAAACCCGACCTGTCCACCCTGCCCCCGCCCGCCGCCGTGCAGCAGCTGCACCACTACGCCTACAAGGCGCGCGACGCCGAGGAAACGCGGCAGTTCTACGAAGACATCCTGGGCCTGCCGCTCTACCACATCATCCAGAGCGACTACGTGCCCAGCACGGGCGAGTACTGCCCCTACACGCACTTCTTCTTCCGGCTGAAGGACGGTTCGTTCATCGCCTTCTTCGACCTGGGCGACGACGTGAAGGCCGAGCCCTCGCCCAACACCCCGCTGTGGGTCAACCACATCGCGTTCCGCGTGGACACGGTGCAGGAGCTGGAGAACACCAAGGCCCGCCTGGAGGCGCATGGCGTCGAAGTGCTCGGCGTGACCGATCACCACATCTTCAAGAGCATCTACTTCTTCGATCCCAACGGCATTCGCCTGGAGCTGTCGGCGCAATTGGCCGATGCGCAGCAGATGGAAAAGGACAGCACGGTGGCCCACCAGCGCCTGAACGAGTGGACCGCGCGCAAGGAGCAGTGGCGCAAGGAGCGCGCCGAGGGCAAGAGCGCCGCGCCGCTCAAGCCCGCTCAGAACGACCGGCCGGAGTACGCCAAGGGCTGACCGGCCCGCATCGCGGCGCCTCGGCCTGGGCATCAGCCTGGGGCCGGGGCCGGCCGCTCAATCGTCCAGCGTTTCGCGCCCGCGCATGACCTGGTGGCGCTCCCAGTAGTGCTCCAGCGTCGCCTTGAAGCGCTGCTTGTCCTTCTTGAGGCCCGGCAGCTTGAGTTTCGTGCTCTTGGCGCGCAGCAGGCTTTTTTCCGGGTGCGTGATGGTGAGCGAATCGCCCAGGATGCTGTCCTTGAAGGCCATGGCCTTCACCGCGTCCCAGGGCACCGTGGTGCCATCGGCGGATGTGGTGATGCCTTCGTGGCTCACCTGCACCGTGTGGCCGCCCTTCAGCGCGAACTGGCGCGCCGGAAAGTACTTGAGCACCACCGCCAGTTCCTCGGCGGTCGCTGGCTCGTAGCGGTAGGCTAGGCTGCGTTCGTGACCCTGCGCGAAGGCCTGCTCGTAATCGCTCCACAGGCGCTGCTCGATGGCGTCTGCCGTGAGGATGTCCTGCGCCCAGGTGCGCTCGGGCGGCCGCACCACGATGGCGCCGTAGTCCGATTCGGGCAGCACCCAGCCCACGTTGCGGATGCGTTCGGGCATGAGCGGGTGGGTGTCGAACGGATGGGGCACGTTGGCCGTCTGCATCGCGGTGCGGAACTCCGCCGACTGCGCATAGGGCGGCAGCCCGCTCGAGATGAAGTGCGCGATGCCCAGATCGCCCGCCAGCTGCTCTTCCTTGTCGAACAGGTCGCTCTCGATCTTGTGGCGGTACCTGGCATAGGCCGCGATCTTGACCAGCGACTGCCCGATGGCCTGGGGCGACACCAACTGCGCGGCGATGCGGTCGGCCTGGAACTCGCGCGCCCGGCTGTCGCGGGCCAGGGCCCATTCGAAGATCAGGCGGTACAGGCCCAGCAGCGGGGACACCACCGCCGTCAGGCCGGAGGTGCGCATGGCATGGTGGTACTGGTCGTACTGCACCAGTTTCGGCCCCAGGCGCGCGCTGCTTTCGGTGTCGCCGCCGCCCAGGTGGGCCAGCTCGTGGGCGAACACCGCGTCGGCCTCGGATTGGTCGAGCAGGCGCAGCAGCGGAATGCTGACGAACAGCGTGCGCCCGGTCAGCGCCTGCCCCGCCACGTGGATGGGCGCTTCGGTCACGAAGAAATTGGCGTCGATGCCGGCCACGATGTGCTGCGGCGGCGCGGTCTGCAGCCGCGCGGCCATGTGGCGGATGCGCTGCCACAGCAGCGGCGCGTCGACCTCCTGCACCAGCTCGCCCTCGACCTCGCTGTGGCGGTTCACCCGCTTGAAGATGCCCACCACCGCCAGCACCACGGCCACCGCCACGCCGATCGCCACCGCCATGATGAGCTTGGGCGAATAGCGGTGCCAGAAATACGCCGTCACCCAGAACGACAGCCAGGCCACCATCGCGCCCTGAACCACCACCTCCAGCGCGCTCGCGGCGGTCATCAGGCGCCAGCCGGCCACGAAGCTCGCATGCTGCAGCCGGCGGTTGACGAAGGCCAGCGCCCCGAGCGCCAGCGCGGCCACCAGCACCAGCGCGCCGGCCACCAACGTCCACAGCGCCACGGAGCGCGCCACGAAGAACTGCCAGTTGTTGGAATACGGCGGGCACATGGCCTCGCGGTATTCCTGGGCATCGGGCGTGCGGTCGGTGCAGATCGTGGAGGGTGGATGCGCCCGGTAGTAGTCCTTCTGTTCCTGCCGGTCCGCCGGGGACAGGTCCGTGGCGGCGTCGATGCGCGATTCGATGGCGGCGAGGAACCTGGCGTCCAGGTCGCGCTGCACATGGTTCGCGAAGAACAGGGTGACCAGCGGCACCGCGAACAGCGACAGCACCGACCAGAGAAAGGCTTTGCCGAGACCGGCGCGCAGCGAGGGATGAAGGGCCATGGGTGCGGATTTGTTGGAATGGGAATGGGACCTTGGCGGCACGGCACGGAGCCGGCCACCCCTGGCGGGTGCGCCCGATGGCTCCGAGGCCGACGATTATCGGCAGCCATCTTGCTCACATCCCCTTGCAGCCTTCGGCAAAAGGTAACAAAGCGATAGCAGATCCGGCCCGCCCGCAGGGCCCAGCGCCCGCGGAGCGCCGGTGCTGCTGCCTTAAAATGCCCGGTCCCCTTCCTGACCCGAAGCCCAGGCAGCCGCCTGCCCGTTGGCCTCTTCTTGCACCCACCAGACCCCATGAGCTCGCCCCTGAACCAACCCGGCCTTGAAAGCCTGTCCAAATCCTTCGAGCCCGCTGCCATCGAGGCCCATTGGGGCCCCGAGTGGGAACGCCGGGGCTATGGCGATGCGGGCTACCGTGGCTCGCGCCAGGCCCAGGCGGGCGAGCCCGCCTTCTCCATCCAGCTGCCGCCGCCCAACGTGACGGGCACGCTGCACATGGGCCATGCGTTCAACCAGACCATCATGGACAGCCTCACGCGCTACCACCGCATGAAGGGCTTCAACACGGCGTGGATTCCGGGCACCGACCACGCGGGCATCGCCACGCAGATCGTGGTGGAGCGCCAGTTGCAGGAGCAGGGCATCAGCCGCCACGACATGGGCGCCACGCCGCCCGAGGCGCGCAAGAACTTCGTCGCCAAGGTCTGGGAGTGGAAGGAACACAGCGGCAACACCATCACCACGCAGATGCGCCGCATGGGCGACAGCGTGGACTGGAGCCGCGAATACTTCACCATGGACGACAAGCTCTCCAAGGTGGTCACCGACACCTTCGTGCGCCTGTACCAGCAGGGCCTGATCTACCGCGGCAAGCGCTTGGTGAACTGGGACCCGAAACTGCAGTCCGCCGTGTCCGACCTCGAAGTGGAGAACGAAGAGAAGGACGGCTCGCTCTGGCACATCGCCTACCCGCTGACCGACGGCAGCGGCAGCCTCACGGTGGCCACCACCCGCCCCGAGACCATGCTGGGCGACGTGGCGCTGATGGTGCACCCCGAGGACGAGCGCTACACCGCGCTCATCGGCAAGACGGTGACCCTGCCGCTGGTGGGCCGCGAGATCCCCATCATTGCGGATGCCTACGTGGACAAGGAATTCGGCACCGGCGTGGTCAAGGTCACGCCCGCGCACGACCCCAACGACTACGCGGTCGGCCAGCGCCACAACCTGCCGATGATCATCGTGCTGACCCTGCAGGCCACCATCAGCGAGAACGCGCCGGCCAAGTACCAGGGCCTGGACCGCTTCGTGGCCCGCAAGGCCATCGTGGCCGACCTGGAGGCCGCGGGCGCCCTGGTCGAGACCAAGAAGCACAAGCTGATGGTGCCCATCTGCACCCGCACGGGCCAGGTGGTCGAACCCATGCTGACGGACCAATGGTTCGTGGCCATGGGCAAAGTGAGCGAACAAGACCCGACCGGCAAGAGCATCGCGCAAAAGGCCATCGACGCCGTGGCCTCGGGCGAGGTGCAGTTCGTGCCCGAGAACTGGGTCAACACCTACAACCAGTGGATGAACAACATCCAGGACTGGTGCATCAGCCGCCAGCTGTGGTGGGGCCACCAGATCCCGGCGTGGTACGACGAAGCGGGCAACGTGTACGTGGCGCGCGACGAGGCCGAGGCGCAGGCCCAGGCCGGTGCGGGCAAGGTGCTCACGCGCGACGAGGACGTGCTGGACACGTGGTATTCCGCCGCGCTCGTGCCCTTCTCCTCGCTCGGCTGGCCCGAAGCCCTTGACGAGCAGAACGCCACCAAGGACTACGACCTCTACCTGCCCTCCTCCGTGCTGGTGACGGGCTACGACATCATCTTCTTCTGGGTCGCCCGGATGATCATGATGACCACGCACTTCACCGGCCGCGTGCCGTTCAAGCACGTGTACATCCACGGCCTGGTGCGCGATGCGCAGGGCAAGAAGATGAGCAAGTCCGAGGGCAACGTGCTCGACCCGGTGGACCTGATCGACGGCATCGCGCTCGACCCCCTGCTGGAAAAGCGCTCCACCGGCCTGCGCCGGCCCGAGACCGCGCCCCAGGTGCGCAAGAACACGCAAAAGGAGTTCCCCGAGGGCATTCCCGCCTACGGCGCCGATGCGCTGCGCTTCACCTTCGCGGCGCTCGCCAGCCTCGGCCGCAGCATCAACTTCGACAGCAAGCGCTGCGAGGGCTACCGCAACTTCTGCAACAAGCTCTGGAACGCCAGCCGCTTCGTGCTGATGAACTGCGAAGGCCAGGACTGCGGCCTGCAGGAACACACCCCGGCCGATTGCGAAGGCGGCGGCTATCTGGCCTTCAGCCAGCCCGACCGCTGGATCGTCTCGCTGCTGCAGCAGGTCGAGGCCGAGGTGGCCAAGGGCTTTGCCGAGTTCCGCCTGGATAACGTGGCCAACACGATCTACGACTTCGTCTGGAACGAGTTCTGCGACTGGTACCTGGAAATCGCCAAGGTGCAGATCCAGACCGGAACGCCGGCCGAGCAGCGCGCCACGCGCCGCACGCTCATCCGCACCCTGGAAACCATCCTGCGCCTGGCGCACCCGCTGATCCCGTTCATCACCGAAGCCCTGTGGCAGAAGGTCGCGCCCGTGGCAGGCCGCGCGGGTGAATCGGTCAGCATCGCCGCCTACCCCCAAGCGCAGCTGGAGAAGGTCGACGAAGCCGCCATCGCCCACGTGGCGCGCCTGAAGGCCTTCGTGGACGCCTGCCGCACGCTGCGCGGCGAGATGAACGTCTCGCCCGCCACGCGACTGCCGCTCTACGCCGTGGGCGATGCGGCCTTCATGCGCTCGGCCGCGCCCGCGCTGCAGGCCCTGGCCAAGCTCAGCGAGGTGCAGGTGTTCGAAGACGATGCCGCCTGGGCCGCTGCCGCGCAGGCCGCGCCCGTGGCCGTGGTAGGCGACGTCCGCCTGTGCCTGCACATGGAGATCGACGTGGCGGCCGAAAAGGCCCGCCTGTCCAAGGAGATCGCCCGCATCGACGGCGAGATTACCAAGGCGCAGGCCAAGCTGTCCAACGAGGCCTTCGTGGCCAAGGCACCGCCCGCCGTGATCGACCAGGAGAAAAAGCGCGTGGCCGATTTCGGCGCCACGCTGGCCCGCCTGCGCGACCAGCTGGCCCGGCTGGCTTGATAGCGCGGGCTTCGCCCCCACGTTCACCCTTTACGACACCGACTGACCGACCCCAAGAAGGACCATCGATGACCGACAACACTTCCGCGATCCGCAAAGCCGTGTTCCCCGTGGCAGGCCTGGGCACCCGCTTCCTGCCCGCCACCAAGGCATCCCCCAAGGAAATGCTCCCCGTGGTGGACAAGCCCCTGATCCAGTACGCGGTCGAGGAAGCCTATTCCGCCGGCATCCGCCACATGATCTTCGTGACCGGCCGCAGCAAGCGCGCCATCGAAGACCATTACGACACCGCCTACGAGCTGGAAAACGAACTCGAAGCCGCCGGCAAGAACGACCTGCTGCAGCTGGTGCGCTCGGTCGCCCCCAGCGACATGGACTGCGCCTTCGTGCGCCAGCCCCGCTCGCTGGGCCTGGGCCACGCCGTGCTGTGCGCCGAGCCGCTGGTCGGCCGCGAGCCCTTCGCCGTGCTGCTGGCCGATGACCTGATGGTCGGCCTGCCCGGCGGCCAGCCCGTGCTGGCGCAGATGGCCACCGCGTTCCGCAAGCAGGGCCGCTCGCTGCTGGCCGTGCAGGAAGTGCCCGCCGACCAGGTGCGCCGCTACGGCATCGTGGCCGGCGAGCCCGCCGGCGGCCCGCTGATCCGCATCGACCGCATCGTGGAAAAGCCCGCACCGGAAGACGCCCCCTCGCGCATGGGCGTGGCCGGCCGCTACATCCTCACGCCCGGCGTGTTCGACGAGATCCGCAACCAGCCCCAGGGTGTGGGCGGCGAGATCCAACTGACCGATGCCATCGCCCGCCTCATGGCGCGCGAGGCCGTATACGCCTTCCGCTACGAAGGCAAGCGCTACGACTGCGGCAGCAAGGAAGGCTTTCTGGAAGCGACGGTGGAACTGGCGCTGCAGCACCCTCAGGTGGGTGCCGCCTTCCGCGAATACCTCAAGACCGTGGAGATCTGAAACAGGCGCGGGGCCCGGTGCGGCCCTGCACTGAGGGCACTGCGAACACAAATTGGCCCGGTCACCGCTGCGTCGGCGCGGTGCCGGGCCGGATCAGCTCCTGAGACGGAAAGGCCGCCCTGCTGGCGCTCAGCGCCGGCGCAGCAGGTGGATGAATTCGTCGCCCACCGTCTGCTGCTCGACCAGCTCGTTGCCCGTCTGCTTGGCGAATGCCTGGAAGTCGCGCAGCGAGCCGTTGTCGGTGGAGACCACCTTGAGCAACTGGCCGCTCACCATGTCGGCCAGGGCCTTCTTGGCCTTGAGAATGGGCAGCGGGCAATTGAGACCGCGGGTGTCGATTTCCTTGTGGATGTCCATCACATGCTTCCTGGGCGAATGAGCCCCATTCTAAGCAGCGGAAGGGGCTGCGCCGCTGTGGAACAGATCCACGAATTCGGGTTCGATGCCTTGGGTTCGCAGCCAATCCGCCAGCGCGTAGCCAGTGCCGGCCGGCCAGCACTTCACGGCCTCCGGCGCCAGCAGGCGATAGTCCACCAGTTCGGGCGACAGCCGCACCTCGCCGTGCGCCACCGCGTGGTAGGCGATGATGACCTGGTTCATGCGCTGGAAGTCGTACACGCCGATGAGCGCCAGCGCGCTCACATCGAGGTTCGTCTCTTCCTTGATCTCGCGCGTAATGCCCTCCTGGGGCGTCTCGCCCGCCTCCATGAAGCCCGTGATCAGCGCGTACTGCTTGCCCGCCCAGGCCGCATTGCGCGCCAGCAGCACCTGCCCGTCGCGCACCACCACCGCCGCCAGCACGGGCGTGGGGTTGTTCCAGTGCGTCCAGCCGCAGGCCGGGCAGCGCAGGCGCTCCACATCGCCGCCATCCTCGGCCACCGTGATGCGCGCCAGGGGCGTGGCGCAGTGGGTGCAGAAACGGGTTTCGTACATAGGCGCTACATTTTCAATAGCAGACAAGGCAATGGATACCCCGGCATGCGGCCTTTTTGAGCCTGAAATCCGGTGCGGCGCCCCATCCAGGGCATCCCAGCGGCCGGCTCACGCCGGGAACACGCCTGTGGACAGGTAGCGGTCGCCCCGGTCGCAGACCACGAAGACGATGGTCGCATTGGATTCGCGCCGCGCGATCTCCTGTGCGGCCCAGCAGGCGCCCGCCGCCGAGATGCCGGCAAAGATGCCCTCTTCGCGCGCCATGCGCCGGCACATGTCCTCGGCGTCGTCCTGGCCCACGTTGATCGTCTCGTCCACCGCGCTCGGGTCGTAGATCTTGGGCAGGTATTCCTGCGGCCATTTGCGGATGCCAGGGATGCGCGAGCCATCCTTCGGCTGCGCGCCGATGATCTGGATGGCGGGATTCTTTTCCTTCAGGAAACGCGACACGCCCGTGATGGTGCCCGTGGTGCCCATGGCGCTCACGAAGTGGGTGATGCGCCCTTCGGTCTGCTCCCACAGCTCCGGGCCCGTGGTCTCGTAATGGATGCGCGGGTTGTCGGGGTTGGCGAACTGGTCGAGCACCACGCCCTTGCCCTGCTTGACCATGGTCTCGGCCAGATCGCGGGCGTATTCCATGCCGCCGCTCTTGGGGGTGAGGATCAGTTCCGCACCGAACGCCTTCATGGTCTGCGCGCGCTCCACCGACAGGTCCTCCGGCATCACCAGCACCATGCGGTAGCCCTTGATGGCCGCGGCCATGGCCAGCGCGATGCCGGTGTTGCCCGAGGTGGCCTCGATCAGCGTGTCGCCCGGCTGGATGTCTCCGCGCTCCTGCGCCCGGCGGATCATCGACAGCGCAGGCCGGTCCTTGACCGACCCGGCCGGATTGTTGCCCTCCAGCTTGCCCAGCACCACGGTGCCGCGCTCTGCGTTCTCTTGCGCGCCGATGCGCTGCAGCGCGACCAAGGGGGTGTGTCCAATCGCGTCTTCGATGGTGGGATAGGTCTTCATAGCGCGCTACTGTGCCATAATTCGCGGCTTCGATCTTCGCGTCGCCCGGGTGGTGGAATTGGTAGACGCAGGGGACTCAAAATCCCCCGCCGCAAGGCGTGCCGGTTCGATTCCGGCCCCGGGCACCATGGCTTTCTGGCCATGAATGCACAGCAGCTTGTTCCTCGCTGCATCTTGCACACTCTGAATGAATGGCCCGCCTTCGCGGGCTTTTTGCTTTCAGCAGCCCGGTGCTCTCGACAGTGCAAAGCCATACACGGTGCTCCTATCCCCGACTCAAAACAAAAAGCCCCGATGCGTCGCCGCATTAGGGCTTTTCAACCGCAGAGGCAAAACGCCTCATGCAGGCATTACTTCACGGCATCCTTGATGTTCTCTTTGGCGTCGCCGTAGTTCTTCTGGGTGGTGCCCTCGACCTGCTTGGCAACGCCCTTGGCTTGCTGCTCGGGGCTGTTGATCAGCTCGCCGGTCTTTTGTTGAACCTTGCCTGCCACGTCCTTCAATGCGCCTTTGACTTGATCGGTGTTCATGGTGATTCCTTTCGGTGAGGTAAGTGCAAAACAAAATGGCTTTGCATGACCTGAAGGCTAAGACCCGATCCGCAGCGCCCGCGCGGGCGGAAGCCATCCGTTGGCGTCAGCAGCTGCCTACACAAGAAAAAACCCGCAGCGCGGGTGGCGTGCGGGTTGGCAGATTTCGAAAGCAGTTTTTAATTGAAACTGAATCGCGGCACTGATTGTTCGATGCAGTACCGGCTTCAAGCGGTTGAAAGCCTCATTTGGTCCACTTGCGTTGCACCTTGGGCTTGACCCGGATGTCCACGGCCTTGCGCACTTCGGGGCGGCCGGTTTCCGCATTGGTGTCCACCACGTCTTCGAGGGCGATCTTCTCCACCTCGGAGTCCGTCTGCTCTTCCAGCTTTTCCAGCACGGCACCCACACGCTTTTCCGCGTCGGACACCTCCCGCTCGGTCCCTCCGCGATTCATCGGAGGCTCCCTGCAGCATGGCCGCTCGCGTACTGCACATGCGGTGGTTCATCCGCCTGTTCGGGCGGGGGCGCGGGCACATCGGGCTCGACGGGCAGGTCGGCCTTGCCTGGGGCGGGAGGATGGGAGGCCATGGAGGATGGAAAAGTGGGTGGCGGCGGAATGGAAGGCGGTACGGGGTGCCGGGTGCCGGCGTCGGGATGCGGACCGAGATGCTCTGTTTCCTGCAGCTCAGAGACCGCTCATGACCGAAGCGGCCAGGTAGGCGATTCCAAGGCTGGAAAACAGCATGAATCCGGCGAGGACAGTCAGAGTTTCTTTCATATGTTCAATCCTTCAATAGGAACAGACCATCGGAAGCAAGCTATGACTGGCATCCACGACGCTGGGGGCACAAAAAGGGTGAGAAGAATCTCCTCGTGTCAGCGGTTGGATGGGGTGCGTCCGCTGCCGGACTGCTTGCCACCGCCGGAATCCTTGTTCACCGTGGCCCAGGCCCGGCGCTCGGCCTCCGGCTTGCGGAGACCCTGGTGTTCATAACTGTCTTCGATGTGTTCGGCTTGGCGTTTTTGCTTGTCTGTGTACGCCGACTTGTCACCTCTTGGCATGGCTGCTCCTCGGATGGGTTTGTCGTGCCGCTTGGGGTTCAACACGCCGTGAAGCAGCACAGGCGATACCTTAAAACCGCCTCCCGCGGGTCGTCTGTAGGACGAAGGCGGTTGCAGCGGGGTCTCGGGACCCGGCCTCCCATCAAAAAACCCGGCGGCCCCTCCATGGCTGGAGGGGCGGCGCCGGGTGCGGACACCGGCATGGGGCCGGGTCGGGTCGTTGAGGCGAGGGCTGGCGGTCAGCTTTCCTGGCGGCGGATCAGCTGGCGGCCCGCGTCGGTGATGGCCAGATCGCCGGCCGGATTCTTGGCCACGTAGCCGCGTTCGTAGAGCCGTCCCGACAGGTGGTGCGTGAGCGCCTCGGGCACGCTGATGGCACGGCCCAGCTCCAGTTGCTTGAGCGCTTCGAGCTCATCCACCGTGGGGTCGAAATGCGGTGCGTGATAAACGGTTCCCATGAAGCTTTCTCCTTGTTGGTTGCACAGACGCTGCAGTCCTCGGGCCCATGGCCTTGCGCTTGAGCTGCAGCTGACCCAAAGGGTAGCCGCGCCGCCACCCGCACGCAATCGGCCGGCGGCACGGAAGGCACCCGGGGGCTCAACTCGCGGCCATGTCCTGCAACCAATCGGCGAAGGCGGCCAGCACGGGGGGCTGCGGCTGCGCCGGGGTGATGAGGTAGTAGGCGCGTTCGCCGCGCAGGGGCCGCTCGCAGGCCAGCACCAGTTCACCCCGGGCCCGCTCGGCCTCGATCAGCAGCGGGGGCATGAGCGCCACGCCCAGCCCGTGCGAAGCGGCCACGGCCAGCATGGAGAACAACTCGTAGCGCGGCCCGTCGAGCGCGCGCGGCGCCTGCACGTCCATGGCCTCGAACCATTGCCGCCATCCGTAGGGACGCGTGGTCTGCTGCAGCAGCGGCAGGCTCGCCAGCGCCTGGGGTTCGAGCGGCTGCCCGCCGGGCAACAGGCGCGGGCTGCACACGGGCACCACGTCTTCCTGCAAGAGCCGCAGGGCCTGCGTGCCCGGCCAGTTGCTGACCTGCTCGGGCGTGCCGGCATACAGCGCGGCGTCGAATCCGGTGTCGGCGAACAGGAAGGGCCGCGTGCGCGTTTCGATGTGCACGACGATGTCCGGATGCGCCTGGGCCAGCAGGGGCAGGCGCGGGATCAGCCAGCGCGTAGCGAAGGTGGGCACGGCGGCCAGCGCGATCGACCCGCCCTGCCCCTGGTGCGCCATCACGTCCAGCGTGTCGCGCTCCAGCCCCTGCAGCCAGCGGCCCACCTGCCGCGCGTAATGGGTGCCCGCCGGGGTGAGTGCCACGCCGTGCCGCGTGCGGCGAAACAGCGCCACGCCCAGGAAATCCTCCAGCGCCATGATCTGCCGCGACACGGCGCCCTGGGTGAGCGCCAGTTCCTGGGCCGCGCGGGTGTAGCTTTCGTGGCGAGCAGCGGCCTCGAAGCAGGCCAGGGACTGGGTGGAGGGCAGGGTTCGGCGCATGGCGCGATTGTGCCGAACCCTCGACCCGATCGGCCACCAAGATATGAATTTACCGCATGTCTGGATGCAGCATCCTCGCTTGCACCGCATGATCCATGCGCCTACCATCGCGCAAAGCCGGCCGCCCATGCGCTTTCTGCACACCGGCTGCCGATCCGAACCGACTTTTCCCGGAGATACCCGAAATGGCCCACGCCGCCTTCCAATGGAGCGACCCGTTCCTGCTCGACCAGCAACTGACCGACGACGAGCGCATGATTCGCGACGCCGCCGCCGCCTTCTGCCAGGACAAGCTCGCCCCGCGCGTGCTGGAGCAGTTCCGCCATGAAAAGACCGACATCGCCATCTTCCGCGAGATGGGCGAAGTGGGCCTGCTGGGCCCCACCATTCCCGAGCAGTACGGCGGCCCCGGCCTGAACTACGTGGCCTACGGCCTCATCGCCCGCGAGGTCGAGCGCGTGGACTCGGGCTACCGCTCGATGGCCAGCGTGCAAAGCTCCCTCGTGATGGTGCCGATCCACGAGTTCGGCACCGAGGCGCAAAAACAGAAGTACCTGCCCAAGCTGGCCAGCGGCGAGTGGATCGGCTGCTTCGGCCTGACCGAGCCCGACCACGGCTCCGACCCGGGCAGCATGGCATCGCGCGCCAAGAAGGTGCCGGGCGGCTATTCGCTGTCGGGCGCCAAGATGTGGATCACCAACAGCCCCATCGCCGATGTGTTCGTGGTCTGGGCCAAGGAAGTGTCCGAGGCCGGCGCGGTCGGCCCGATCCGCGGGTTCGTGCTCGAAAAGGGCATGAAGGGCCTGAGCGCCCCGGCCATCCACGGCAAGGTGGGCCTGCGCGCCAGCATCACCGGCGAGATCGTGATGGACGAAGTGTTCGTGCCCGAGGAAAACGCCTTCCCTGACGTGCAGGGCCTCAAAGGCCCCTTCACCTGTCTGAACAGCGCCCGCTACGGCATCGCCTGGGGCGCCCTGGGCGCGGCGGAATTCTGCTGGCACACCGCGCGCCAGTACACGCTGGACCGCAAGCAGTTCGGCCGGCCCCTGGCGGCCAACCAGCTCATCCAGAAGAAGCTGGCCGACATGCAGACCGAGATCGCCATCGGCCTGCAGGCCTGCCTGCGCCTGGGTCGCATGAAGGACGACGGCACCGCCTCGGTCGAGGCCACCTCCATCATCAAGCGCAACAGCTGCGGCAAGGCGCTGGACATCGCCCGCATGGCGCGCGACATGATGGGCGGCAACGGCATCAGCGACGAGTTCGGCGTGGCGCGCCACCTGGTGAACCTGGAGGTGGTCAACACCTACGAAGGCACGCACGATGTGCACGCGCTGATCCTGGGCCGGGCCCAGACCGGCATCGCGGCCTTCGCCAACTGAACCGGCGGGCCGACCCACGCGCCCCCGCCTGGACCGCCAGGGCGGGCGCTGACGGGCAGTTCATGGCCTTTCAGGCCTCCGGCGCAATCAGTACTAGGGCATATTGCTACTTTTTTAATAGCAAAGTGATTTCTGCATGACCACAACCCCCCAAGCCCCGGCGGGCGCCCTCGCCGGCATCCGCGTGCTCGACCTGTCCCGCGTGCTTGCCGGCCCCTGGTGCACCCAGGTGCTGGCCGACCTGGGGGCGGACGTGGTCAAGGTGGAGCGCCCCGGCGTGGGTGACGACACGCGCCACTGGGGCCCGCCGTTCCTGAAGGACGATGCGGGCAACGACACGGCGCAGGCCGCCTACTTCACGGCCTGCAACCGCAACAAGCGCTCGGTCACCATCGACATGGCCACGCCCGAGGGGCAGGCGCTGATCCGCCAGATGGCGCAGCAGGCCGACGTGGTGGTGGAGAACTTCAAGGTCGGCGGCCTGCGGCAGTACGGCCTGGACCACGCCAGCCTGCGCGCGGCCAACCCGCGGCTCATCTACTGCTCGGTGACCGGCTTCGGCCAGGACGGGCCCTATGCCGAGCGCGCCGGCTACGACCTCATGATCCAGGCCATGACGGGCCTGATGAGCATCACCGGCCGGGCCGACGGCGAGCCGGGCGCCGGCCCGCTGCGCGTGGGGGTGGCCGTGATCGACCTGTTCACCGGGCTGTACGCGAGCAACGCCATCCTGGCCGCGCTGCACGTGCGCGAGCGCACCGGCGAAGGCCAGCACATCGACATGGCGCTGCTGGACGTGGGCATGGCCGTGCTCGCCAACCAGGCCTCGGGCTTCCTGGCCACCGGGCAGGCGCCGACCCGCCAGGGCAATACGCACCCCAGCCTCGTGCCCTACCAGGACTTTCCCACCGCCGACGGCGCCATGCTGCTGGCCATCGGCAACGACGGGCAGTTCGCGCGGTTCTGCGCCGCCGCCGGCCGGCCGGAATGGGCGCAGGACGCCCGGTTCGCCACCAACCCGCTGCGGGTCAGGCACCGGGCCGAGCTGGTCCCCGCCCTGCAGGAGGTCACCCGCACCCGCACCACGGCCGACTGGATCACCTTGCTGCAGGACAAGGCCGTCCCCTGCGGCCCGGTCAACACGCTGGCCGAGGCGTTCGACGACCCGCAGGTGCAGGCCCGGGGCCTGCGCGTGGAGCAAGCCCGGTGGCCACAGGGCGAGCCCGGCGACGGCATCGACCGAATCGCCGGGGTGGCCAGCCCCCTGCGCCTGTCAGCCACGCCGCCGGTGCTGCACCGGGCGCCGCCGGCCCTGGGGCAGCACACCGACGAGGTGCTGGCGGGGCTGGGGCTGGACGCCGAACGCATTGCGCTGCTTCGCGCGGCGAACGTGGTTTAACCCGCCCCAGGCCGATGGCATCGGCCCCGCCCGAGAAAAGCCTTGCCTTCGCGCAAGGCTTTTTTCATGGCGCGATCCGCTGCATGGAAAGTTAAAAATGATTTTTATGATAGAAATGATATTTCAATACACTTCATCCATCTGACAGTCCGGGACGCTCCTCACGAAGGGGCGCCCTCCCACTCCCTCAGGGATCTTCCGATGAAGCTCAGCCGAAAACTCCCGCTCGTCTTTACATTCGCCCTCTTGCTGCTTTTCGCCGCTGCGCTGTTCGGCCTTGGCCGGCTGAACTCGGCCCTGACCACGTACCAGACCACGGTCGCCACCCATACCCAGCAAGAGCGGATGGCCGCCGACGTGCTGGGCGACTTCCGGGTGCAGGTACAGGAATGGAAGAACACGCTGCTGCGGGGCAAGGACGATGCGCAGCTGTCACGCTATTGGGCCGCCTTCGCGAAAAGCGAAGGGGCCGTGCAAGCCCAGGCGCGCAAGCTGATGGACGATTTGGCCGCAGGCGACGCGCGTGAGCGGGTGGGCCAGTTCCTGATCGCACACGAACGCATGGGAGTGGCCTACCGCAAAGGGTTCGAAACATTCAAGGCATCGGGCCGAGACCCGGCCGCAGGCGATCAAGCCGTGCAGGGCATGGACCGGGAGCCGGCGCAACTGCTGGAGCAGACGGGCGACCTGATCAGCAAAGCCAGCGCGGCCGTGTCCCTGGAGGCTGCGACGGCAGCGCGCCAGGCCAACTGGATCAGCCTGACCGTGATGCTGGTCGTGTGCGGGGCCAGCGTTTTCGGCGCGGTGCTGTTCAGCCGCACCGTCACGCAACCGCTGGGCAATGCGGTGCGCATTTCGGAAGCCGTGGCCTCCGGCGACCTGACCCAGGCCACCCATGCCCGCGGGCAGGATGAAATCGCCCAGTTGCTGAACGCACTCCATGCGATGCAGACCAGCCTGTCTCAGGTGGTGGGCAAAGTGCGCGACAACGCCGACAGCGTGGCGAGCGCCAGCGGCGAGATCGCGCAAGGCAACAACGACCTTTCGGCCCGCACCGAACGGCAGGCCAGTGCGCTGGAAGAAACCTCGGCCTCCATGGAGGAACTCAGCTCCACCGTGCAGGCCAACGCGGAAAACGCCCGGCAGGCCAACCAGTTGGCCCTGAACGCATCGACCGTGGCCTCCAAGGGCGGCGATGTGGTGTCGGAGGTGGTGAGCACCATGCGCGGCATCAACGACAGCAGCCGCAAGATCGCCGACATCGTGGGCGTCATCGACGGCATCGCCTTCCAGACGAACATCCTGGCATTGAACGCCGCCGTGGAAGCGGCGCGGGCCGGCGAACAAGGGCGCGGCTTCGCGGTCGTGGCCAGCGAGGTGCGCCAATTGGCCCAGCGCAGCGCCGAGGCCGCCAAGGAAATCAAGACCCTGATCCATGCCAGCGTCACGCGCATGCAGCAGGGATCGGTGCTGGCCGACCAGGCGGGCACCACGATGGGCGAGGTGGTCGCCTCGATCCGGCGCGTCACCGACATCGTGGCCGAGATCAGCGCCGCCAGCAGCGAACAAAGCGCCGGCGTGTCCCAGGTGGGCGAGGCCGTCATGCAGATGGATCAGGCCACCCAGCAGAACGCCGCGCTGGTGGAACAAAGCGCCGCGGCGGCGGACAGCCTGAAGCTGCAGGCGCAGCAACTGGTGCAGGCCGTGGCGGTCTTCCGCTTGCGCCCCCACGGCGATCCCGAATCCTGGCCGGGGGGAACCTTGAAGGCCGCGTGAGCGGCAGGCCGGGATGACTCCTGGGATTGGAATTCCCCGCCTGATACCCATTGCCGCTCTCGCTGGCAAGAAGATTGCACTGCGCTCCTGCCAATCGGAGCGCGGGCGCAACAAGGGAAAATATTAGGACCGGGCCTTTCCCACCCCGCTCTAAAATTTGTAAACACGCGTATCCAATGCGAAGGGGGCAGCGATGAAGGCAGTGCAGCAGGAAATTGACGAGCGGACCAACCTCACCGGAACCAATAAATTCGAGTTGCTGCTCTTTCGGTTGGGCATTGACGACAACCTGGGCAAATCCGAGCTGTTCGGCATCAACGTCTTCAAGATCCGCGAGATCGTGGCGATGCCCAGCATCACACCCATTGCTGGCGCCACGCCGCATTCGCTGGGCGTGGTCAATCTGCGCGGCCAGATCATCCCGGTGCTCGACCTGCCCTCCATCGTCGGCTGCAAGCCGCAGACCGGCCTGAACATCATGCTGGTGACCGAATACGCGCGCACCACGCAAGCCTTCGCCGTGGAATCGGTGGAAGACATCGTGCGCCTGGATTGGAAGCAGGTGCTTTCCGCCGAAGCCAGCGGCACCGGCGGCCAGCTGGTGACCAGCATCGCCCGGCTGGATGGCAACACCGATGGCTCCCGCCTCGCGCAGGTGTTGGACGTGGAGGCCATCCTGCAGATGGTCTCGCCTTCCGACGAGCACAAGGTCGATCCCGAGAAGGTCGGCCCGCGCCTGAAGCTCAAGCCCGGCACCATGATCCTGGCCGCCGACGATTCGTTCGTGGCCCGCTCTCTCATCGAGAAGGAACTGCAGGCCCTGCACGCGCCTTACGAAATGACCAAGTCGGGCAAGGAGGCCTGGGACCGGCTGAACGCTATCGCCCGCGCCGCCGAGGCCGAGGGCAAGACCGCCGCCGATCGCGTCGCGCTGGTGCTGACCGATCTGGAAATGCCCGAGATGGACGGCTTCACGCTCACCCGCAACATCAAGCAGGATGCGCGCCTGAACAAGATTCCGGTGGTCATCCACTCCTCGCTGTCGGGCTCGGCCAACGAGGACCATGTGCGCAGCGTGGGAGCCGACGGCTACGTGGCGAAGTTCGTCGCGGAAGACCTGGCCGAGACCATGCGCCGAGTGCTGCCCAAGTAAATCCAGCCAGCCAATACGGCGGCGCTGGGGCCACGGCGGTCTCGCCGCCGCTCAGCGCGGCCTCGGGTAGCCGTTCTCCACCCAGGCCGCTGCGCTGGCGCTGGTGAGCACGAAGCCGGGCGACACGCCCACGCGGGCGAGCAGTTCGTCGTCCAGCGCCGAATGCGCGCTCAGCGTCGCGGTGGGGTGCTCATCGTCCGGCTCGATCGCCAGCGAAACGCGCACGCGCTGGTCCCGCACGGTGACCGTGACGCTCTTGTTCAACTGGGCATGCAGTTGCTGCTCGTGGCGGCGCAGCACCTCCGACGCGGTCTTGACCAGCGTGTGGAAGGCCGAGACATCCAGCGGTTTGGGATTCTTCTTGTCGCGCCCCATGGTCCAGGGGCCGACCAGCGCGGGCTCGGACTCTCCCCGCAGCGTCATCTCGACGGCCCAGCCATCGTCGTCTTCGTTCTTGACGACGCGCGCAGTCCAGCGCTCGTCGCTCCACAGGCGGGGTTCCTGCACGGGGGTAAGTTCTGAATCTTCGGTCATGTCGGCCAGATGGGGCCTTCGGCCGCACCAAGGTCGTCCGAAGGCAAAGCTGCACAGTGTAGAACGGGCTGCGCATGGCACACGGCCGGCGGCGCGGCCCAGATCCATCCGCCGGCCAGATCGTCGATCCGCCCGCTGTGTGAAGACGGGGCAAAGCCTGACAATGGCGCCCGCGCAAGGTCAACCAAAATGGTCATCAGCGCGTCACACACGGGCGCGGCGTGTCGCCTGACCGCCGCCGTCACCCATCGGCCGCCAGACGCTCCCTGCAGCGCGGCCACCAGCCAGCGAGGCCTTTCCATGTTCCACCCCGCCCTCCGAATCCTTGCCGCCGGCACCCTGGCCGTGCTGGCCACGGGCTGCGCGGTGCCCGGCGACCCCTACTACGAGCCCGCCTATCCGTCCGCCAACTATCCGGCAACGCCGTCCTATCCCTACCCAGCCAATAGCTCGACGTCGATCACCGTGTACGAACAGCCGGCCTATGGCTACAGCCGGCCCGCCTACCCCGTCTATGTACCCACGCCCGTGCCGGCGTATGGCTGGGACCGCCGTGACGATCGCCGGGACGACTGGCGTGAACGGCAGATGCGCGAAGACCGCGAGCGCGCCTGGCGCGACCGCCGGGACCGCGAGGCCCGGGAAGCGCGCGACGCCGACCGCCGCCGCGACAGGGACCGGGAC
>NZ_BAAJYR010000058.1:0-18390 GCF_057546605.1 Acidovorax sp. KPB24-03
CGCGGCCTGGGCTGCCGCACCATGCGGCGGCATCCGCCACGGCCCGCCGTTGGCCCCTGCGCCACCCGTCCGCAAAGCGCCCCATGCACCCCATCCCCACACGCCCCTCTTCCCCGTCAGCGCGACCGAACGTTTCCGGCGAACCCGCGGCACCCGAGGCTGCAGGCCGCTCGCCTTCGCGTCGCCATCGCCCCACCTGCGGCACGGCACGCTGTCCTCCCGACCGGCCACGCCCGCGTCGCCGGGCACGCCGATGGCGCCACGGCTCACCGAACTTGGCAGGTCCAGCTCCAGCGAACAACTGCAGGCCCTCATGCGGCAGCAAGCCAAAGAGTTCGGCATCGAGATGGATTGGGATTCGAACTCGGATTCGGATTCGGATTCCGACGCAGGCTCCGAGGCAAGCCTCGACGTCATCGTGGACGACAGTGCCCTCCACGCCGCGCGCCAGGACCGGATCGCCGAACTCACGCAGGCCCTGGCACAGGCACGCACGCCCGAAGCCTTGAACGCCATGGTGGCGCAAGCCGTGCAAACGGCGTGGCAAGCGGCGCAAAGCAGCGCACTGCCCACCGGCGCGGACATCTCCAAGGCGCTTCAACCCACTTACGACCATCGCACCAACGGCTTCATGGAGGCCAAGCAGGCCATCCGGCGCCTGGAGACGGCAGCGAACGCCTGGGAGGCCGCCGTGGAGCACCACCAGGCCGCGCTGTCTGCCCGCGACCTGCTGCTGCCCCATGCGGGCCCCGACGTGCTCGACTACCAGCTGTTGCAATGGGAGGCGGTGGCCTACCGGGTGCGCGCGCAGGAAAAAGCCCTGAGCGGTCTTTTGCTGCCGCTGCAGTTTCCCTATGCGCGAGCCGTGGGCAAGGCCCGCACCCAGAACGAGGCCGCAGGCCGCCTGCGCGAGGCCTGCGCCCTGCGCGAACGCGAGCCCCTGCACGCACTGCCCCCGAATGTGGCGGACATCGACGCGGCGCTCCGCCAGCAGCTGGCGGGCATCGGTCCGTCGATGAAGGACCTTTTGAACAACATCGGCCCCAGTGGTGAATTGAAAAGCACCGCCTCCCGTTCGGCGCCGCCGGGCAGCCATGCCCGCCAGCCCGAGGCCATGGACGAGGACGGCCTGACGCAGTATGTGCAGTCCTGCGCCGCCCTCGAAGCAGCAGCGCAGGGCTTGCTGGCCGCCTGGGCACACCCGCCCGCTGGACCGATTGCCGAGGCAGGCGAGATTGCCAAGGCCATGCTCAGCCCTCAGGCCCGGGAAACCCGTGCAGCCCTGCGGCGGGAAGCCGCACTGACCAAGGCCATCGATTCCTTGCTGGTCCGGGAGCAAAGGCTGCCAGGCCAAGCCGCCGCAGGGCAGGACACCGCGCCACAGGCGCCCTGGCTGGCCACGTTGAAGGTGTTCAACGACCTGAACCTCGCATTGCAACGCGCGGACAATGCCGAGCGCACGCTCCAGGAACATACCGCGCAGTGGAGCGCCGAACAATGCGAGACCTCGCGGAAGGTCATCAATGACCTGCAAACCCGCATCGCCACCGCCCGGGAGCACGCATCGCAACAAGGCAGCGCAGCCCTGCATCAGACGCTCGACCACCTGATTCAGCAAGGCATTGGCATGCTGCAGGGGACGCGCGGCGAAGCCGGCGACGGCCAAGCCGAAGCCCGGGCCGCGTTGCCCGGCTTGGCAGCGGCAGCACGGCATGCCCTGGCGGAGCTGAAGCAATCCAGGGTACACCCCCGCATCGCCGCCCCTTCGCTGGAGCAGTGCCGTTGGGTATGCACCGCCGTCGCTCAGGCTTGCGACGACATGGCCCAGGTTCCCGAGACGCTGGCCGAGACGCAGCAACACGCAGCACGCCTGCAGGTGGCCGAGCAACAGGCACGGCAGGCGGCCCAAGGGGCGCTGGCTCCCGCCATGCACCAGCTGGCCGACCTCTGCGAGGCTGCCCGCACGGACACGCTGACTGCGGCGGCTGGCATGCAGGCGCAGGCCGCCCGCCAACTGGAGGCACGGGCCGCCATGGAGGCGCAGGCCGCTGGCAAGCTCCAGGCGCTGCGGGAAGGCGCCCTGCAGGCAGCCATGGCGCCGGTGCTCATGGCGCTGGACCAACGGCCACGGCCTGCCGCCGATGCGCAGACCTCGCCCACCCATCCATGGCCACGCCACGGCGACGTTCTGGATCCGTTGAACCGGGGACTGCGCGCCGCGCGGGACGCGCAGGCCACGCTCGACGGCCATATCGCGTCGTGGAGCGACGAGCAGCGCCAGGAGTCGAGCGAAGCCATCGGCGCACTGAAAGCCCGCATCGCCGCTGGAGGCAAGGCCGCGCTCGAAGGCGCGATTTCCGACCTGCACCGGGCTTTCGAGACGATCTGGCGCGCCGGGGCGCAAATGCTGTCGGCAGAGCCAGCGGATGGGCCGGAAACCGCCTTGGCGCACTCGCTGGCCCACCAGGCCCTGGACGCGGCCCAGGGCTTCCACGGCGCGCTCCAAATTCCTCTTGAGGGCACGCCCCTGCTGGAGCACCAGGTGGTCGCGTTCTTCGCCAAGGCCTTCGTCCCCCTGGCCAAAGCCGGGGAAGGGCTGCGCATGCCACTGGGCACGCCAGCCGAGGCGTTGGCGCGCGCCGCCGTGCTGGAAACCGCCGCCAAGCAGGCACGGGAAGCCGCGCAAACCGGATTGACGGCCCCCCTGCAGCAGTGGGCGCTCTGGTGCGAAGGCCTGCGCACGGATGCCATCGGCGCTGCCGTGCTCCACGACATGAAGGCGATCGATGCCCTGTGCGAAGCCAGCGACGAGGCCCTTTCCGCTGCAGTGTGGCAGCTCAGCGATCGCCTTCTCGCAACGCATGAACTGGTTTTCGACCTGCCTTTCCAGCTCACGGCCGAGGGCTTGTTGACTGTGGCGGCTCCCGTGGCGCCGCCTGCCCTGCCGACGGCTGAGGAAGACCTGGACATGGCGAAGAACGCAGCCGCCATCGCGCAGCGTGCCACCGAACTGCGCGCCGGCCTGCCGAAAACGGTGCCGCCCGGTGCCCTGCCGGAGATGGCGCGAGACTACCAGTCCTCCCGCAACCGGCTCAGTGAGATGGCCTACGCGGCCCGGGTGGCCTCCGGTCTGCTGCCGCTCTTTCATGAGGCCTCGCAAGCCATCGCCCAGGCCTCCGTGGCCGAACGGCCCCGCGTGGCCAAGCAGTTCGCCAACGCCGCACTGTCCTTCCACCAGGATGCGACCGACGCCCTGAGCGATTACCTGGAAGCCAGCCTGCGCCTGCAATCGCGCAGCGACCGCCAGTCGGCCGCCATCGACGGCGCGAATGTGCGCCAGAGCGAACGGCTGGTGACGCTGATGCAGCGCAGCCTGGAGGGCCTGGGCCATCTCCTGGAGTGCCGGAAGATGGCGATCGACATCCATGCCAGACAGGCCAGCAGGCACCGCGACGTCAGGGATGGCCTGATGACCATCACCGACCGGTATGAACGGGCGACCCAGAAAATCGACGACAGCATGGAGCACCTGGCGCAGCGGCTGGACGTGGAAAGCCAACTCCCGGACTATGCCGACATCGCGAACGCGGAGAAAGCCAATGTCATGGGCGCGTTCGGCATGCTGATATGGCGGGGCAAATTCGAAAGCAGCATCGTTCAGGCCCAGCTGGCGTCCGATTGGCTGGCGAGGTTCCTGGGGCCGGACCAGCCGCTGCGCACGGCCTCGGACCTGACCGGCTGCACCGAGTTGATCGACTTGCTCCACCGCAGCCTGTCCGAGCAGAACACCTTCGCCCTCAAGCAGGTGCGCGACGACAGCAACACGCATCTGGTGCGGCAGATGCTCAAGGTCTCGCTGGATGGCATGCAACGGCTCAAGACCTTCGAAGCCCGGATCGGCGTTCTGAGACAGGCGCTGGCCACCACCGCCGCCACAGCCTCCTCCAGTGCCGCACCGCAGAAGACACGCCAACGCCGCAGACGCTGATGCTGACGGGAGACCGGTGGGCAGTCCAGCGGGCGTTGCCTTTGCCCTCCAGGGTTTGCTATAAATTTAATAGCATTGCAGGCATGTGATATCCCGGCATACCGCTGTTTTCGCTTGAAACCGGATTCGCCGGCCATTTCACGATGGACGAGGGCGCGCCAGCGGTCGTTCCGGCACCACCGCCAGGGAGAGGGCTCACCCCGGCACGCCACCCCAACGCTGCAGCAGCAACGCGTCCTCGGCAGCGCGCTGGCGTTGCATGAACTCGGCGGCGGCCACGTTGTAAGCCACGCGCTCCTGCACGTGGGCATCGCCATCGCGTGGCAGATCGCGGTCATGGAACGGGTCTTCGTCGAAAGCCGCATCGAGTGCGGCGAACGCCTCGCGATGCAGGTGCCGCATGCCGACGCGCCAGGTTTCGTTGGACAGCAGGTAGGCCGTGAGCTGCCGGTCGTCGCTTTCGGCGTCCATCACCCCCGCGGCCAGGGCCGACAGGTCGCCAGGCGTCAGCACGCTTTGCGCGGCATAGGTCATCTCGGAGAGCACGCTGTCCGGCAGCCACAGCAGGGCCTTCAGGCTGACCTTGGCGTGCAGCATGGTCTCCAGGGGTTCCCTGCGCAACTGCCGTTCCATGTCCTCGGGAATACCGGGCGTTTCCAGCGCCTGCCGGATGAAGTGGTGCACGGCCGCCTCCAGCGCTCCCAGCCGGAACTGCTGCCGCGCCCAGCCGTCCAGCCCCGCCGCATCGATGCGGCCCTCTTGCACCGCCTGGACCATCTGGTGGTTGCGCACCGCGAGCACGATGGCGGAAAAGCCTTCGGCCACGTTGTCGCCGCACGATCCGAGCGCGTTCTCGGCCATGGCCAGCACCCGCGCCCGGAGCCGGCCGTCGCGGGCGATGGCCTGGATCACCTGCGCCCCTTCCTGCAGGAGGGTGGCGCCCGGCCCGTGGGCTTTCCGCAGCGCCGGGGTGGATGGCAGCCTTCGCTCCAGCAAATGGGCGAACGCGGGCGCGTTTTCCTCGCCATCGAAGGCTTCCTGGGCTTCCAGCCAGAGCGAGAAGGGTGCCCGCAACTCGGATCGAAGGTGGGGTGGCGTGGCTTTGTGCAGGGCCCCGGCACCGATCGCCCGGTAACCCTGCTCCGCGAGGGCCACGATGCCCTCACGGGACAGCCGTTCGGCATGGTCCGGCGTGAGCGTGGCGCCGTTCTCGCCATGGGCCTGCAAGGCACGTTCGGCCGCATCGCGCAGGGGCTGCGCAAGCGATTCGTCGCCGATGACCCGCAGGAAATGGTTGAACGCCTCCCGGTATTCCGGGCCCCGCATGCGGGTCTCGCCGTCGCGGACCGCAGCCGCGCCATCGAGCGGGACGCAGGCCCGAAGCAGGGACAGGACCCGCTGGCCGGCCTGGGCCAGGCGTCCCGCATCGCGGCGGGCCCGCAGTTGCGCATTCAATACCGACATCCACAGGTTCATCTCCTGGGAGGGCGCCTGCAGGTCGGGATGCTTTCGCCACTGCGCCTCCAGGGTGCGCGCCAGACGCTGGCGCTGCGCGGGGGCCAGGGCCTTGGCGTGCAGATACTGGGCGGAGGCAGGCGCTTGCAGCCAATCCGCCCATGCCGGCAAGGGCACGGCCGGCGCCTCGGCCGTCGCGTCCGGGGTGGGCACCCAGTGTGGCTGCACGGGCGTTGCTGGCGCGCCCTGCGCTGCTCCATCGGCAGGCGCCGACGGAATTGCCAGCAACTCGCCCAGAGTGCGCCGCACGGGAAGCGGGGGCATCGGCGCGGCGGCGGTGGCCCCGGGTACCGAAGGCGCCCGCGTCGCCAAGGCCCCCGAGGGCATTCTCAACAGCGATCCGAGCGTGTGCCTCTGCGGCGGGATGACCGTCGCGGGCGCGTGATTGGCCGGCCTCTGCAGTAGCGGCGCGGCAGGCACGGACGGCGCACGGGAAGGGCCGGACAGGGGCATGGCGCAACGCGGAGTGAAGAACGCCGACATGCTGCCCGGGGCCCGGACCCGGGGCCGCCTGCGGCCCGAAGGGGCTGTGCTGGAGGCGAACCGGCCCGCCGGCGCCGCCGGTGGGTCGGCGTTGGCGTTGTCATGGCCGGCGCGCGGTCCGGCACGCGCCACAATGTCGCCCATGCTCACGCTCCAAACCATCCAGGATGCCGCCGCCCGCCTGCGCGGCCATGTGCTCGACACGCCGTGCGTGGAATCCAAGACGCTCTCGCAGATCGTGGGCGCCCAGGTGTTCCTCAAGTTCGAGAACCTGCAGTTCACCGCCTCCTTCAAGGAGCGCGGGGCCTGCAACAAGCTCAGCCAGCTGTCGCCCGAAGAGCAGCAGCGCGGCGTGATCGCGATGAGCGCCGGCAACCACGCCCAGGGCGTGGCCTACCACGCGCAGCGCCTGGGCCTGCGCGCCGTGATCGTGATGCCGCGCTTCACGCCAGGCGTGAAGGTGGAGCGCACGCGCGGCTTTGGCGCCGAAGTGGTGCTGCACGGCGACACGCTGGAGGAATCCCGCGCCCACGCCTATGCATTGGCCGAGGAGCGTGGCCTGACCTTCGTGCACCCCTACGACGACGAGGCCGTGGCCGCCGGCCAGGGCACGCTGGGCCTGGAGATGCTGCAGGCCGTGCCGGACCTGGACACCCTGGTCATCGCGGTGGGCGGCGGCGGACTGATCTCCGGCGTGGCGACGGCCGCCAAGGCGATCCGCCCCGGCATCGAGATCGTGGGCGTGCAGACCGCGCGCTTTCCGGCCATGGTCAATGCCATCAAGGGCACGCAGCATCCGCAGGGCACCTCCACGATCGCCGAGGGCATCGCCGTGGGCACGCCGGGCACCCTCACCCGCGAAGTGATCGCGCGGCTGGTGGACGACCTGGTGCTGGTGCAGGAGGGCGACATCGAGCAGGCCGTGCTCATGCTGCTGGAGATCGAAAAAACGCTGGTCGAGGGCGCCGGCGCCGCGGGCCTGGCAGCGCTCGTGCGCTACCCGGAACGCTTTCAGGGCAAGAAGGTGGGCCTGGTGCTGTGCGGGGGCAACATCGACCCGCTGCTGCTGGCCGCCATCATCGAGCGCGGCATGGTGCGCTCCGGGCGGCTGGCCCGCATCAAGGTCAGCGCGCGCGACATTCCGGGCGTGCTGGCGCGCATCACCGCCACCGTGGCCGAAGCCGGCGCCAACATCGAGGAGGTGCACCACCAGCGGGCCTTCACCATGCTGGCCGCCCAGAACGTGGAGATCGAACTCGTGCTGCAGACGCGCGGCAAGGCGCACGTGCAGCAGGTGCTGGAGCAATTGCGCGCGGCCCACATGGAGGCCGACCTGATCTGAGGCACTGAAAGGCGTCCGCTCCGAACCGCGGGTTTTTTGTAGGAGAAACGCGGTTTTTTGCCGAAATTCCCCGCCGAATACACGGCGTTGCATGGGATGGCGCGCGGTTTTCGGCACACTGCTGGCCCATGCAGCAACCAAAACGACGCCACTTCCTGCGCACCCTCGGCCGAGGCGCCGCCCTGGCTTCGGCCGGGACCCTCGGCCTGAACTGGACCCAGGCCTTCGCCACGCTCAAGCCCCTGGGCAAGCCGCAGCCCTTCGATTTCGCCGCGCTCAAGGGCCAGGCCCGCGCCCTGGCCGCCAAGGCTTACGAGCCGTACCAGGGCACCCTGCCCCCCTCGGTCACGTCGCTCGACTGGGACCAGTACCAGTCCATGCAGTTCCGGCCCGACCACTCGCTGTGGGCCGACGAGAAGCTGCGCTTCCAGGCCAAATTCTTCCACCTGGGCCTGTTCTTCAAGAAACCCGTGCACATGTACGAGCTGGCCAACGGCCAGGCGCAGGAGCTGGCCTATGACCCGGCCATGTTTGACTACGGCAAGAGCGGCCTCAAGGCCGGCGACCTGCCTGCCGACCTGGGCTTCGCGGGCTTTCGCCTGAACTTCCACACCGATCCCGTGCGCGACGTGGCGGCCTTCCTGGGCGCCAGCTACTTCCGGGCCGTGGGCGGCGAGTGGCAATACGGCCTGTCGGCGCGGGGCCTGGCCATCGACACCGGCATGCAGCGGCCGGAAGAGTTTCCCGACTTCACCGCGTTCTACCTGGAGCGGCCGGCCCCGGGCTCCAACACCGTGGTCGTGCTCGCCCTGCTCGACTCCCCCAGCGTGGCCGGCGCCTACCGCTTCGCGATCACCCCGGGCGACACGCAGGTGATGGAGATCGACGCCGCGCTGTACCCGCGCAAGGAAATCGAGCGCATCGGCATCGCCCCCTGCACCAGCATGTTCCAGCACGGCGAGAACGACCGCCGCATGGCCAACGACTGGCGGCCGGAAATCCACGACTCCGACGGCCTGTCGATGTGGCGCGGCAACGGCGAATGGGTGTGGCGCCCGCTCACCAATCCGCCGAACCTGCAGTTCAACGCCTTTGCCGACCAGAACCCGCGCGGGTTCGGTTTGCTGCAGCGCGACCGCAACTTCGACCACTACCAGGACGATGGCGTGTTCTACGAGCGCCGGCCCTCGCTGTGGGTGGAGCCCAAGGCCGACTGGGGCGCGGGTTCGATCCAGCTGGTGGAGATTCCCACCATCGACGAGACCTTCGACAACATCGTGGCGTTCTGGAACCCCGAGCGCAAGCCGAAGGCGGGCGAAGAGCTGCTGGTGGGCTACCGCCTGTACTGGGGCGCGCACCCACCGGCCCGTCCCGCGCTGGCCAGCTGCGTGGCCACGCGCACGGGCCTGGGCGGCGTGGTGGGCCAGCCGCGCAAGTACTTTTCGTGGCGCTTCGCGGTCGACTTCGCGGGCGAGAACCTCGCGGCCCTCGGCCGGGACGCCAAGGTGGAGCCCGTGATCACGGTGAGCCGCGGCAAGGTCGAGATCACGTCCGCCCGCCCCCTGGACGCCGTGAACGGCTGGCGCGCGATGTTCGACATCCGGCCCGAGGACGACAGCACCGAGCCCATCACCATCCGCCTGTTCCTGCGCGTGGGCAAGGAGCCGATCACCGAAACGTGGCTCTACCAGTGGGTGCCGCCGGCCCCTGCGGACCGCAAGCTGGTGTGACACCCGTCGAAACCCTGTGGCGGCCGCCCGGCGGCTGCCGCTAGAATTTCATCACTTTTTGAGGCAGCCACCAGGAGAACCCATGGCCCACGACACGACCACCACCCCGCACGTTGGCGAACACCACCATGCCCCCGATGGCGTCGAAGCCGTGGTCCCGCTGATGCCCATCGTACTGCCCGTGGTGGGCGGCGTGCTGATGTTTCTGCTGGCCTTCATCGCCATCTACATGGCCTGAGCGCCGGACCCTCCCCTTCGCAGAGCCCCGCGCCGCGGGGCTTTTTTACGCCCACGTCCTTCAAAGGAACACACCATGAGAGCCGGCCACGCCCTGGTCCTTTTTTCCGGTGGACAAGACTCCACCACCTGCCTGGCCTGGGCACTGACCCACTTCGAGCGGGTGGAAACCATCGGCTTCGACTACGGCCAGCGGCACCACGTGGAGCTTCAGGCACGGCAGGAGGTGCTGGCCGCGCTGCGCGCCGAGTTCCCGCAATGGGCCGGCCGCATGGGCGAGGACCACATGGTCGATCTCGCGGTGCTGGGCCAGATCAGCGACACCGCGCTCACGCGCGACACCGCCATCCAGATGACCGAGGCCGGGCTGCCCAACACCTTCGTGCCCGGCCGCAACCTGCTGTTCTTCCAGCTCGCCGCCGCGGTGGGCTACCGGCGCGGGCTGCACACGCTGGTGGGCGGCATGTGCGAAACCGATTTCTCGGGCTACCCCGACTGCCGTGACGACACGCTCAAGGCCTTGCAGGTGGCGGTATCGCTGGGCATGGGGCAGCGCTTCACCTTCGAGACGCCGCTCATGTGGATCGACAAGGCCGCGACCTGGGAGATGGCGCGCCAGCTGGGCGGCGATGCGCTGGTGGACCTGATCGTGCAGCGCTCCCACACCTGCTACCACGGGGTGCGCGACACGCTGCATGCCTGGGGTTACGGCTGCGGCACCTGCCCGGCGTGCGAACTGCGCCGCGCAGGCTACTTTCAGTGGACGGGGCTGCCGCCAGGCCCTTGACGACCGCGGAGATGCGCCACTTTCCGGCCGTCTCCGCACATTCCCTGCGTCCACACCCGGCGTCGAATGCCTCGCGACGCAAGGGTTTTCACCCAGCGCGCGGGCGTTGTTGGTCCGGAGTCGTTCTGCTAGCATCAATTCACTTACCGGCCGGCATGTAAAAAACAGATCGCTCACGGAATCAGGGCGACGCCGCAGAGAAAGAGGAAGACAAATGCAGGGTTTGATGCAATCCGGAGCACTGCTCATCTCCACGTTGCTGGAGCACGCGGCTCGCCACCACGGCGACGTGGAGATCGTCTCCCACGTCGACGCGCACACCAGCCTGCGCACCAGCTGGGGCGAAGTGGGCCACCGCGCGCGGCGCCTGGCCAGCGCCCTGCACGCCCGCGGTCTGCCGCAGGGCGCGCGGGTCGGCACGCTGGCCTGGAACACGCACCGGCACCTGGAGCTGTACTACGCGGTCTCGGGCATGGGCGCCATCCTGCACACCGTGAACCCGCGCCTGTTCCCCGAGCAGATCAGCTACATCGTCAACCACGCGGCCGACGAGTACCTGTGCTTCGACCCGGACTTCTCGCCGCTCGTGGCCCAGATCGCGCCGCACCTGCCCTCCGTCAGGGCCTACGTGGCCCTGTGCCGGCGCGACCAGTTGCCGGCGGTGGACCTGCCCGCGCCGCTGCTGTGCTACGAAGACCTGATGGACGCGGGCGACGCCGCTTTCGCCTGGCCCGCGCTGGACGAGAACACCGCCTCGTCGCTCTGCTACACCTCGGGCACCACCGGCCACCCCAAGGGCGTGCTGTACAGCCACCGCTCGACGGTGCTGCATTCGTGGACCGCCTGCGCCACGGACGGCCTGGGGCTGGGCGCGCGCGACAGCGTGCTGCTGGCCGTGCCCATGTTCCACGTGAACGCCTGGGGCATTCCGTATGCCAGCGCCATGAGCGGCGCCAAGCTCGTGCTGCCCGGCCCCAACCTCTCGGGCGAGCGCCTCTTCGCGCTGCTGCGCGACGAACAGTGCACGCTCTCGCTGGGCGTGCCCACGGTGTGGCTGGGCTTCTTCCAGCATGCCGAGGCGTTGCCCGCCGCCGAGCGCGCGGCGCTGCGGCTGCAACGCGTGGTGGTGGGCGGATCGGCCGCGCCGCGCGCCATCATCGAGAAATTCGACCGACTCTTCGGTGCGTTCGTGATCCAGGCCTGGGGCATGACGGAGACCAGCCCGCTGGCCACCATCGGCAACCTGCTGCCCCGGCACGCGGACCTGCCCGCCGAAGGGCGCCACGCCGTGCAGGCCCGCCAGGGCCGCGCCATCTTCGGCGTGGAGATCGCGGTGTTCGACGCCGAGGGGCGCCAGCGCGCGCAGGACGACCGCACCCCCGGCGATCTCAAGGTGCGCGGGCCCTGGGTGGTGTCGGCCTACTACGGCCAGGAGCCGGGCGCGGCCCTGGATGCGGACGGCTGGTTCGCCACGGGCGACGTGGCGCTGATCGACGCCGAGGGCTACGTGCAGATCACCGACCGCTCCAAGGACGTGATCAAGTCCGGCGGCGAATGGATCTCCTCCATCGACCTGGAGAACCTGGCCGTGGGCCACCCCAAGGTCCAGGAGGCCGCGGTGATCGGCGCCTACCACAGCAAGTGGCAGGAGCGCCCCCTGCTCATCGTGGTGCCCAAGGCGGGCGAGTCGGTGAGCGGCGCGGAGATCCTCGACTTCATGAAGGACCGCATCGCGCGCTGGTGGATGCCCGACGACGTGGTGTTCATCGACGCGCTGCCCCACACCGCCACCGGCAAGCTGCAAAAGACGCGGCTGCGCGAATTGTTCCGCGACCACCGCCTGCCCACCGACGCGGCCTGAGCCCACGCCCCGCGGCCCCTGCGGGCCGCTGGCATCGCACACCCCGCGGACGGCGGGGCCCTGGATGCATCCGTCCCGACCGAAGACACGCACACACCAAGGAGACACACCCATGCCATTGCCCAGCTCCCGCCTCGCCCTTGCCGCCCTGGCCCTTGCCTGTGGCGCAGCGGCCCACGCCCAGATCAGCGACGATGTGGTGCGCATCGGTGTCATGGCCGACCAGACCGGCCCCTACTCGGGCAACGGCGGCCCCGGCTCCACGCTGGCCGTGCGCATGGCCGCGGAGGACTTCGGCGGCGCCGTGCTCGGCAAGCCCGTCGAGGTGGTCGTGGCCGACGACCAGAACAAGCCCGACGTGGGCCTGAACATCGCGCGCAAGTGGCTCGACACCGAGAAGGTGGACACCATCGTCGGCGGCTCGGCCTCGTCGATCGCGCTGGGCATCTCCAGCCTGCTCAAGGAACGCAAGAAGCCCTACCTGATCGCGGGCACGGTGAGCGCGGAACTGACCAACAAGTCCTGCTCGCCGATGAACTTCCAGTTCCTCACCGACACCTATGCGCTGCCCAAGGCCGGCGTGCAGAGCCTCATGAAGCAGGGCATCAAGAGCTTCTATTTCATCACCGTGGACTATGCCTTCGGCCAGGCCTACCAGGACGATGCGACGCGCTTCATCCAGGCCGCCGGCGGCAAGGTGGTGGGCTCGGTCAAGCACCCGCTGGGCGCCACCGACTTCTCGTCGTACCTGCTGCAGGCGCAATCCAGCGGCGCGCAGGCCATCGTGATCCTGAACGCGGGGCTCGATCTGTCGAACGCCCTCAAGCAGGCCGCCGAATACAAGATCACGCGCGGCGGCCAGGTGGTGACGGTGTTCGGCATGACGATCAACAGCGTCTCGGCCATGGGACTGGACGTGGCCCAGGGCCTGCAGCTGACGCTGCCGTTCTACTGGGACCGCGACGAGGCCTCGCGCGCCTGGGCCAAGCGCTTCATGGCGCGCAACAAGGGCGTGGTGCCCACCTACATCCACGCGGGCGCCTACAGCGCCGCCTGGCACTACCTGCAGGCCGTGAAGGCCGCAGGCACCGACGACGGCGCCAAGGTCGCGGCCAAGATGCGCGAGCTGCCCATCAACGACTTCTTTTCCAAGGACGTGAAGATCCGCGAGGACGGCCAGGCGCTGCGCACGGTGTACGCCATACAGGTCAAGAAGCCCTCCGAGTCCAAGGGCCCCAACGACTTCTACACGGTGCGCGGCGAGATCCCGCCCGAGCAGACCTGGCGCCCGCTGTCCGAGAGCAGCTGCGACTACATCAAGGCCGCCGCCAAGTAGGCCCGCGCCCGGCCGATACGCAGCCCGAGCCCTTCCATGGCCCTTCGCATCGACATCCTGGCCCCGCAGCGGGACCTGCTGGGCGAATGCCCACTGTGGGACGCGCGCACCCAGTCGCTCTACTGGATCGACGGGCGCGCCGGCATCGTGCGGCGCCACACGCCGGCCACCGGGGCCGGCGCGCAGTGGCAACTGCCCCAGCACATCGGCGCCATCGCGCTGTGCGACAGCGGCCGGCTGCTGCTGGCGCTGGAGGACGACTTCCAGTACCTGGACCCGGACACGGGCACCCTCTCGCCCCTGGGCGTGCGGGTGGCGCACGGCGCCGACCGGATGCGCCTGAACGACGGCCGCACCGACCGCAACGGGCGCTTCGTGGTCGGATCGATGACGCTGGGCCGAATGGCGCCCGAGGGCGCGCTCTACCAGCTCGGCGCGCACGCGGTGCGCACGCTGGACACGGGCATCCACGTGGCCAACGGCACCTGCTTCAGCCCCGATGGGCGCTGGCTGTACTTTGCCGACAGCCCCACGCACCAGGTGCGCCGCTACGCCTACGACCCCGCCACGGGCGACATCGGCCCGGCCGAGGTGCTGGTGGACACGCGCGCGCTGGGCTCCGTGCCCGACGGCGCCACCGTGGACGCCGAGGGCTGCCTGTGGGTGGCGCTGGTGCAGAACGGCCAGCTCGCACGCTTCACGCCCGACGGGCGGCTGGAGCGCCGCATCCAGCTGCCGGTGACCTTCGTGACCTGCCCCTGCTTCGGCGGCCCCGGGCTGGACGTGATCTACCTCACCTCCATCCGCGACAGCGGCAACCTGCTGCGCAGCGACCACCCCGACGCGGGGGCCGTGTTCGCCATCCACGGCACGGGCGTGCGCGGGCTGGAGGAAGCCCGCTTCGCCGACCTCCCCTCTCACCATTCGACAAGGACCCCTCAATGACCACCCGACGTTTCGAAGGCAAGGTTGCCCTCATCACCGGCGGTGCGCGCGGCATCGGCCGTGCCATCGCCGACGCCATGGCGGCCGAAGGCGCCGCCGTCGGCATCCTGGACCGCGCCGAGGACATGGCGCACGAAGCCGCCGAGCAGTTGCAGGCGCAGGGGCTGCAGGCCATGGCCTTCGGCGGCGACGTGGCACGCCGCGCGAGCTTCAGCGACGCCGTGGGTGCGCTCAAGGAGCGCTTCGGCCGCCTGGACGTGCTCGTGAACAACGCCATCTGGGTGCGTTACGGCCCCATCGACGCCATCACGCCCGAGATGCTCGATCGCATGGTGGGCACGGGCTTCAACTCGGTGGTCTGGGGCATCCAGGTGGGTGCCGAGGCCATGGAGGCCGGCGGCAGCATCGTCAACATCGCCTCGTCGGCCGCCTTCCTGGGGCTGCCCGAGGGCATGCTGTACTGCGGCGTGAAGGCCGGCGTGCTGGGGCTGACCCGCTCGGCCGCCGTGGACCTGGGGCCGCGCGGCATCCGCGTCAACGCCATCTGCCCGGGCTCGGTGCTCACCGAGGGCGTGAAGATCAACGTCGATGCCGAAAAGGCCAAGCTGCGCATCGCCAAGACGCCAATGAAGCGCCTGGGCGAGGTGGAGGACATCGCCAAGGCCGCATGCTTCCTGGCGTCGGACGACGCCAGCTTCGTGACCGGCGAGTCGCTGCTCGTGGACGGCGGCGTCACCCATGCCTTCCTCTGAGCCGCCCAACGGCCGCCCCGCCATGGACGCCCCCTTCATCCTCGAAGCCCGCCAGCTCAGCCGGCAGTTCCGCGGCTTCTACGCCGTCAAGGACGTGGACCTGCGGGTGCGCCGGCACTCGGTCCACGCCCTCATCGGGCCCAACGGCGCAGGCAAGACGACCTGCTTCAACCTGCTCACCACCTTCCTGCGGCCTTCCTCGGGCACCGTGGTCTTCAACGGCCGCGACATCTCGCGCAGCGACCCGGCTTCCGTGGCCATGGCGGGCCTGGTGCGATCGTTCCAGATCTCGGCCGTCTTCGGACAGATGACGGTGCTGGAGAACGTGCGCGTGGCGCTGCAGAAGCGCCACGGCGGCACCTTCGCCTTCTGGCGCAACGTGAAGGTCCTGCGCACGCTGGACGCGCGGGCGCTGGAGCTGCTGGAACGCGTGGGCCTCACGCGCTGGCGCGACACGCCCGCCGGCGAACTGCCCTACGGGCGCAAGCGCGCGCTGGAGCTGGCCACCACCATCGCCATGGAGCCCGAGATGATCCTGCTGGACGAGCCCATGGCGGGCCTGGGCCACGAAGACATCGGCCCGGTGGTGGCGCTGATCCGTGAGGCCGCGCGCGGACGCACGGTGCTCATGGTCGAGCACAACATGAAGGTCATCGCCGAGCTGTGCGACCGCGTGACCGTGCTGCAGGCCGGCCAGGTGCTGGCCGAGGGCAGCTATGACGAGGTCTCGCGCGACCCGCGCGTCATCGAAGCCTACGTAGGAGGTACCCATGCCTGAGGCCCACGACGCGCAGCCCCTGCTGCAGGTGCGCGGCCTGCGCGGCTGGTACGGCGAAACCCTGGCGCTGCAAGGCATCGACCTGGACGTGAACGAGGGCGAGGTGGTGTGCCTGCTGGGGCGCAACGGCGCCGGCAAGACCACCACGCTGCGCGCCATCATGGGGCTGCTGGGCCGGCGCGAGGGCCGGATCACGCTGCGCGGCCAGCCCACCGAGGGCCTGCCGCCCGAGGCGATCGCGCGCCTGGGCGCGGCCTACTGCCCCGAAGAGCGCGGCATCTTCGCCAGCCTTTCGACCGAAGAGAACCTGCTGCTGCCGCCGGTGCTGCTGCCCGGCGGCCTGAGCGTGGCCGAGATCTACACGCTGTTCCCCAACCTGCAGCAGCGCCGGCACAGCCCGGGCACGCGACTGTCGGGCGGCGAGCAGCAGATGCTGGCCATCGCCCGCATCCTGCGAACGGGCGCCAAGCTGCTGCTGCTGGACGAGCCCACCGAGGGCCTGGCGCCGGTGATCGTGGAGCGCATCGGCGCCACCATCCGCATGCTGCGCGAGCGCGGCTTCACCGTGCTGCTGGTGGAGCAGAACTTCCGCTTCGCCTGCGCGCTGGCCGACCGCTTCTACGTGATCGAGGAAGGCGAGGTGGCGGGCCACTTCCGCCGCGACGAACTCGACACGCAGCGCGAACACATCGAGTCGCTTCTGGGCCTGTGAGCCCTTCTTCACCCAACGCAGGACGGACAACACGATGGACGGGCTATTCGGAATCCCCTGGGCTGCACTGATCGGGCAGCTTCTGGTCGGGCTCATCAACGGCGCCTTCTATGCCCTGATGAGCCTGGGGCTGTCGATCATCTTCGGGCTGCTGCACGTGGTCAATTTCGCCCACGGCGCTCAGTACATGCTGGGTGCTTTCGTGGCGTGGGGGCTGCTCGAATACCTGGGCATCGGCTACTGGCCGGCGCTCGTCATCGCGCCGCTGGTGGTGGCGGGCTTCGGGGTCGTGTTCGAGCGCCTGATGCTGCGCCGGCTGTATGCGCTGGACCACGTGTACGCGCTGCTGCTGACCTTCGGCGTGGCGCTGCTCATGGAGGGCGCCTTCCGCCTGCAGTTCGGCGTGAGCGGCCAGCCCTACCCCAACCCGCTGACGGGCGGCATCGACGTGGGCGTGACCTTCCTGCCGCTGTACCGCGTGTGGGTGATCGCCGCGGCGCTGGCGGTCTGCCTGGGCACCTGGTTCTTCATCGAGAAGACCAAGCTGGGCGCGTACCTGCGCGCGGCCAACGAGAACGCCCCGCTGGTGCGCACCTTCGGCATCAACGTGCCGCGCATGCTCATGCTCACCTACGGGCTGGGCGTGGGCCTGGCGGGCCTGAGCGGCGTGATGGCCGCGCCGATCTACCAGGTGAGCCCGCTGATGGGCTCGAACCTGATCATCGTCGTGTTCGCGGTGGTGGTGATCGGCGGCATGGGCTCCATCCTGGGCTCCATCGTCACCGGCTTCGCGCTGGGCGCCATCGAGGGCCTGACCAAGGTCTTCTATCCCGATGGCGCGGGGGTGGTCATCTTCGTGGTGATGATCCTCGTGCTCGCCGTCCGTCCCCATGGCCTCTTCGGCCGTGCCCACTAGGAGTCGCCATGGACCTGCTGAGTCGACGCACCCACAACGCGCTGCTGCTGGCCGCCCTGGCCTGCCTGGCCGCCGCGCCGTTCGTGGTGTATCCCATGTTCCTCATGAAGCTGATGTGCTTCGCGCTGCTGGCGGCATCGGTCAACCTGCTGGTCGGCTACGTCGGCCTGCTGTCGTTCGGCCACGCCATGTTCTACGGCACCGCCGGCTACATCACCGCGCACGCGGTCAAGGTCTGGGGTTGGGAGGGCCTGAGCGGCATCGCCCTGGGCGCGGCCGCGGCCGCGGCGCTGGGCCTGCTGACGGGGCTGCTGGCCATCCGCCGCCAGGGCATCTACTTCTCGATGATCACGCTGGCCTTCGCGCAGCTGGTGTACTTCATGGCGCTGCGCCTGCCGTTCACGGGCGGCGAAGACGGCATCCAGAACATCCCGCGCCCCACCGTGCTGGGTCTGTTCTCGCTGGAGAACACGCTGGTGCTGTACTACTTCGTCACGGTGCTCATTGGCGGCGCGTTCTGGCTGATCCACCGGCTGGTGCACTCGCCCTTCGGGCAGGTGCTGCGCGCCATCCGCGACAACGAGCCGCGCGCCCAGAGCCTGGGCTACCGCGTCAACCGCTACAAGCTGCTGGCCTTCGTGCTGTCGGCCGCCATCGCGGGCTTCGCGGGCTCGCTCAAGGCGCTGGTGTTCCAGCTCGCCTCGCTGACCGACGTGCACTGGGCCACCTCGGGCGAGGCCCTGCTCATCTGCATCGTGGGCGGCATGCAGACGCTGCTGGGCCCGGTGGTGGGCGCCATGGTCATCGTGACCATGGAGAACTACCTCGCCTCGTTCGCCGAGTGGGTGCTGATCCTGCAGGGCGTGGTGTTCGTCATCGTGGTCATGCTGTTCCGCAAGGGCATCGTCGGCCAGTTCCAGGCCTATCTCGCCAGCCGCCGCCAGCGCGGCGCGGCACCGCTGTAGGGAGACCCCATGCCAGCCCATGCACTTCCCCCCACCTGGCCGG
>NZ_BAAJYR010000059.1:0-18363 GCF_057546605.1 Acidovorax sp. KPB24-03
CCTACCAGGCGGACGCCATGAACAGCGTGCAGGGTGACCCTTCTGCGATCTCGCAGTTCGCAGAGGGCGAGGTCGCTGACGAAGACCTGATCTCGCTGCCCCTGCTGGGCCGGGCCACGGCCGCCAGCCACCAGCGGCGCCTGCTGATGCTGCTGGCCGATCGGTGTGATCGTGCTGGCGGCCATCGCCGGCTGGGTGCTGCAGCAGGCCGACCGTTCCGCGCAGCAACTGGCCGCGACCGGCCAGTCGCTGATGCAGTCGCAACGCCTGGCCAAATCCGTTTCGCAGGCGCTGGTGGGCAGCCCGCAGGCCTTCCCGGACGTGATGGAGAGCTCGGGCTCGCTGGCACGCGACGTGCGCGCATTGAACAGCGGCGACAACGAACGCAACGTGCAGGCGCTGGGCGAGACCTTCAAGCCCGACCTGGAGGCCGTGACGCCGCTGATGGAGCGCGCCGAGCGCAACGCCAGCGTGGTGATGGGCCAGCAAAAGATCCTGACGCAGGTGGGCGACGCGCTTCGCACCATCAACCGCCAGTCGTCCGATCTGCTGGAAATCGCTGAAACGATCTCCTCGCTCAAGCTGCAGCAGAACGCCCCGGCCGCTGAAATCTCCGCCGCCGGCCAGCTGGTGATGCTGACCCAGCGCATCGGCAAGTCCGCCAACGAATTCCAGACCACCGAAGGCGTGAGCCCCGAGGCCGTGTTCCTGCTGGGCAAGGACTTGAACTCGTTCAAGGAAATCGCCCAGGGCATGCTGGACGGCAGCGCCGACCTGCGCCTGGCCGCCACCCGGGATGCTCAGACCCGCGAGCAACTGGAAAGCCTGATCAAGCTCTACGAACAGACGCGTTCGCAAGCCAGCGCCATTCTGGGCAACCTGCAAGGCCTGGTGTCCGCCCGTGAAGCGCAGTCCGCCATCATTGCCGACAGCGAACCCCTGCGCCGCCAGCTCGAAGGCCTGCAGACCAAGCTGTCGTCCCAGACGGGCCTGGGCGCCGGCCAGTTCGCCGCGCTGGCCATCGCCGGCCTGTTCGTGCTGCTGTGCGGTATCGGCATCTCGCGCGTCCAGCTGATGGACAGCCGCTCGCGCCAGGCCTCTGCCGAATCGCAGCAAAAGGACGCCCGCCGCCAGGAGCAGGAAGCCAAGCGTGTGAACGACGCCAACCAGGCCGCCATTTTGCGTTTGATGAACGAACTGCAGTCGGTCGCCGAAGGCGATCTGACCCAGGAAGCCACCGTGACGGAAGACATCACCGGCGCCATTGCCGACTCGGTGAACTACACGGTGGAAGAGTTGCGCCAGCTGGTGGGCAGCGTGCAGAACACGGCCACCCGCGTGGCACAGACGACGTCCCAGGTGGACAGCACCTCGACCGAGCTGCTGGCCGCTTCGACCGAGCAGCTGCGCGAAATTCGCGAAACCGGCCGCTCGGTGCTCGACATGGCGAGCCGAATCAACGAAGTGTCCACGCAGGCGCAGGAATCCGCCTCGGTGGCGCGCCAGTCGCTGCAAGCGGCCGATTCCGGCCTGCAGGCCGTGCAGAACGCCATCGGCGGTATGAACTCCATCCGCGACCAGATCCAGGACACCTCCAAGCGCATCAAGCGCCTGGGCGAATCGTCGCAGGAGATCGGCGAAATCACCGAGCTGATTTCCGACATTACCGAGCAGACGAACGTGCTGGCACTGAACGCCGCCATCCAGGCCGCATCGGCCGGTGAAGCCGGTCGCGGCTTCTCGGTGGTGGCGGAAGAAGTGCAGCGGCTGGCCGAGCGTTCCGCCGATGCCACGCGCCAGATCTCGGCGCTGGTGAAGGCCATTCAGACCGACACGCAGGATGCCGTGGCCGCTATGGAGCGTTCCACGCAGGGTGTGGTGGAAGGGGCCCGACTGTCCGACAGCGCCGGTACGGCCCTGACCGAGATCGATCGCGTGTCGCGCCGCCTGGCCGACCTGATCGAGCAGATTTCGTCCTCCACGTCCCGCGAAGCCGAACTGGCCAACGAAGTGGCCGACAACATCCAGCACATTTTTGCGGTGACCGAACAGACCGGCGAAGGCACCCGCACGACGGCTCAGCAGGTGCGCGAGCTGTCGCACATGGCTGAAGAACTGCGCCAGTCGGTTGCACGTTTCAAGATCGCCTGACGCGCGGACCCATCAACGAACTGGCTCGCGGAGCCGGGGACGAATCCATGTCATCTACTGACGCCGCAAACGCACCCGCCGCAGACTGGACCCAGGGTGAGCAGGACCTGGGTCCTCTTGCTTGGGTGCTCGATGAGTTGCGCAAGTCCCTCGACGGCGCCGTCAAGGCCATGCGCCGATTCGTACGCGACGCCGAACTGGCGCGCGAATCCGATCTGGCGTCGCTCGACGCCGGCACGTTGCGCATCGCGCGGCAGCAATTGCACCAGGCCAGCGGCGCGCTGGAGATGGTGGGCATGGGCCCGCCTGCACTCGTGCTGCGTGCCATGGAAGCGGCGGTGCAGAAGTTCGTGCACCGGCCCGAACTGTGCAGCGACGAAGCTGCCGGCGTGATCGAGCGCGCGAGCTTCGCGCTGGTCGAATACCTGGAAAGCGTGCTGGCGGGCAAATCCGTCTCCCCGGTGGCGCTGTTTCCCCAATACCGCGATGCCCAGGCGCTGGCGGGCGCGGAACGTGTGCACCCGGCCGACCTGTGGCCGGTGGAGCGGCGCTTTCGCGAGCCCGACTTCGCCGTGTCCGTGCAGCCGCTCGACTACGGCCCCGAGGCGCGTGCGCGGCTCGACTCTGCCGTGCTGCGCATCGTCAAGACGGGCGATCTGACCGCGGCAGGCGATCTGCGCGACATCTGCCTGGCCTTCGTGGCATCGCAGTCGGACCGCCAGTCGCGTGCGTTCTGGAAGATCTGCGCGGGCTTCTTCGAGGCGCTGTCCAAGGGGCGGCTCAACCCCGATCTGTACGTGAAGCGCGTGGCCTCCCGCGTGCTCATGCAATATGCCACCCTGGCCAAGGGCGATCCGACCATTGCCGACCGGCTGGTGCAGGACCTGCTCTTTTTCTGCTCCCAGGCGCGGCCGCTGGCGGCCAACGAACCCGCGGGCGATGGATCGGCGCTGCAGGCCGTGCGCCAGGCATTCGGCCTGGACCGGTTCAAGGCCGTGGATTACGAAACCCCCCGGTTCGGTCTGTTCGATCCGGCGCTCCTGGCCCAGGCGCGCAAGCGCATGTCGGCCGCCACAGAAACCTGGTCGGCCCTCGCAGGCGGCGACCGCAACAAGCTCAAGCCGGCCACCGACCAGTTCAGCCTGGTGTGCGATTCGCTGTCCAAGCTGCATCCGGGCAGCGACAGCCTCGCCAAGGCGCTGACCCGCGCCGTGGAGGTGACCACCCGCTCCGGAGAGCCCCCGTCGCCGGCCCTGGCCATGGAAGTGGCGACGGCAGTGCTGTACCTGCAGGCCACGTTCGAAGAACTGGACTCCGCGCACGAATACATGACGGACCGCGCCGCGCGTCTGGCGGAGCGCCTGGACAACGTGACCGCGGGCGGCGAATCGGCCCCCCTCGAGCCCTGGATGGAAGAGCTGTACCGCCGCGTCAGCGACCACCAGACGATGGGCAGCGTGGTGGACGAGCTCCGGTCCACGCTCGGCGAGGCCGAAAAGGCCCTGGACCAGTATTTCCGCAACCCGGACGACCTGTCCACGCTGGCGCCCGTGCCGGGTCGCCTGGCGCAGATGCGCGGCGTGCTGTCGGTGCTGGGCCTGGACCAGGCATCTTTGGCAGTGCTGCGCATGCGCGACACCGTGGAGCGTCTGCTGATCGGTCAGGTTCCCGCAGCCGAGCGCCAGCAGGTGTTCGAGAAGCTGGGCAGCAGCCTGGGGGCCCTCGGTTTCCTGATCGACATGCTGAGCTACCAGCGCACCATGGCGCGCAAGCTGTTCGTCTATGACGAAGAGCTGGGCGAACTGCGCATTCTCATGGGCCGCGCCCGTGGCCGTGCCACCGATGCGCCCGAGGAAGTGAACGCCAAGGTCGAAGAGCGCGGCCCCGTGGTCGCGCCCGAAATCGTTCCCCGCGTGGAGCCCGCGCCCAAGGTGGTGCAGGAGTCGTTGGGTGAACTGGCCCCGACGCTGGAAGAAGTGCTGGAGTTGCCTTCCTCCGCCGCGGCGCTGGCCGAGGCCCCGCCGGCCGCCATCGAGCCCGTGGAGAGCCTTCCCCCCGCGCCTGCGGCGCCCGCACCGGCCCCCGTGGCGGCTGCCGATGCCATGCAGGACGATGAGGAAGACGAGCTGCTCGACATCTTCCTGGAAGAAGCGCGCGAAGTGGTGGCCAACGGCCTGGCCGCGGTCGACGCCCTGACGGCCAAGCCGGCCGACCTGAGCGAGCAGACCACGCTGCGGCGCGCGTTCCACACGCTCAAAGGCAGCTCGCGCATGGTCGGCCTGGATGCCTTCGGCGAAGCGGCCTGGTCGATGGAGCAGGTGCTCAACGCCTGGCTGGCAGAGCAAAAGCCCATGCCCCCGGCCCTGCTGCAGCTGTCCGGCGAGGCTTTGCGGGCCTTCGGCGCCTGGGCGGACGACATTGCCGCGGGCGATGCCTCGGCCTGGCACCCCCGGGCGTTCAACGCATCGGCCGAAGCCATGCGCGACACCGGCACCTTCCTGCCGTTGGCCGTGCCCTCGGCCGGTGGCGCCGTGGCCGAAGCGGTGGCCGAGCCGGTGCCGACCGTGGCCGAAAAGCTGCCGGAGCCCTTGCCCGAGATCGATCTGCCTGCCGAAACGCCGGAGGTGCAGGCCACCCCCGCTGCTGCCGAGACCATCGAGGCCGCCGAGGCCGTCGAACCCGCGACGGCATCCGTGCCGGCCCATGAGTTCGACCTGATCCTCGAAGACGAGCCGCCGATGCTCGACTTCGCAGACACCGAAATGCCGGAACTGGCCGGTGCCGAACCAGCGCCGCAAGAGCCTGCGCAAGCCGCCGCGCCCGAAATGGCCGAAGACATCGACTTTTCGGTGTTCGCCGAGGCCCTGGCGGAAGAATTGCCCCCGGTCGCCGAGGCCCCTGCGCAGGAGCCGGTGCAGGACGTGCCGCTGCCTTCGCTCGACGATGTGCTGGTGGACGCGGCAGAACCTGCGGCGCTGTCCGAACTGTCGCAGGCCGAGCTGGCCGATCTGGAACTGGATCTGCCCGAAGACCTGGCGGCCGAGGCCTTGCCCGAGCTGGCCTTGGATGACTCTCTGCTGGAAATGCCCGAACTGGAGTCCGACGCGGCAGGTGTGTTGCTGGACGCCGCCGCCCACCAGGACGATCTGGCAACCGAGCCAGAACCACAGGCCGAGCCCGAGCCCGAAATGGCCTCCGTGCGGGACATGGTCGAGGTCGTGGAGGCCATGGAGGACGGGGTCGAGGACGTGCCGGCCGAACCGGTGGCCGACGCCGAAGCCGACGCCGAAGCGGCCGCGCAGGACGAGGCGGTGAAGGTCATCGAGACCTTGCGCATCGGCATCCCGCTGTACAACGTGTACCTCAACGAGGCCGACGAATGGTCGCGCCGCCTGGCCACCTGCCTGCAGGAATGGGCGTTGGAACTGCACGAACCGTTGCCCGACACGGCCGTGGCCCTGGCGCATTCGCTGGCCGGCAGCTCGGCCACCGTGGGCTTCCATGCCCTGTCGGAAATGGCGCGTGCCCTGGAGCATGCGCTGCAGCACGTGCAGCTGCGCGGGGAAGGTACGGCCGATCAGGCCCGCGTGTTCCTGGCGGCGGCCGACGACATCCGCCGCCTGCTGCACCAGTTCGCCGCAGGCTTCCTGAAAGAGCCGAACCAGCAGGTGCTGGCCGAGCTGCGCGAGATTTTGCAGACCGAGGTCGGCAGCGGCCTGGCCGCGCTGGAAAGCGACAGCGAGAGCGAGGCCCTGGCCGACGAGCCTGCACAGGCCTTGCAGGAACTGGCCCCGGCCGAAGCACTGGCTGCCGAACCCGTGCAGGTGCCGGCGGTCGAGGAGACCGCCGAAGCCGACGTGCCGGGCGAAGAGGCTTTGCCGGAACCGGTGCAAGAGGCCCAGACGGATTCCGCAGAGGCCCCGTCCGAGCCCGAAGACGTGCCTGCGCCGGTGGCCCGGGGCTACGTGGCGCCTGCGTTGTCGGTCGTGGTGTCCAACCCGTACGACGACGAGGTGGACGCGGCCATCGCCCACGCGGTGGCGCAGTCGTCCGATATCGACGACGACATCGACGCGCTGGACGTCATCGACCCGGACCTGTTCCCCATCTTCGAGGAAGAGGCGATCGAGTTGCTGCCGGTGCTGGGTGCCGCGCTGCGGCAGTGGGCCGCCCGTCCCGAGAACCTGGGCGCCCGCAGCGAACTGCTGCGCGCCCTGCACACCCTCAAGGGCAGCTCGCGGCTGGCCGGTGCCATGCGCCTGGGCGAGATGGCCCACCGCCTGGAGTCGGCCGTCGAGCAGATCGACGTCGAAGATCCCAAGGCGGAGCTGATCGAACCCCTGCTGGCCAGTTTCGACGGCCTGCAGGCCAGCTTCGATGCGCTGCGCAAGATCGGCTCGCAAGGCCTGGCCGAGCCCGTGGCCGTGGCCCCGGTGCCCGCCTCCGAGCGGCAGGATTCGCCGCCATCGGTGCCGGCCTCGGCCGAGGCCCCCGAGCCACCGGTGCTGCAGAAGCTGCCCGCGGTGCGCCTGCCGGCGGCCTCGCAGCTCACCGCCGTGCGGCCCGTGTCGAGCCAGTCGGTGCGCGTGCGTGCCCAGCTGCTCGACCGGCTGGTCAACCAGGCGGGCGAGGTGATGATCGCCCGTTCGCGCCTGGATGTGCGTCTGGGGCAGATGAAGGGTTCGCTGGCCGATCTGTCGGGCAACCTGGATCGCCTGCGCCAGCAGCTTCGCGACATCGAGGTGCAGGCGGAGTCGCAGATGCAGTCGCGCCTGGCGCTGTCCAAGGATTCGGCCGCGGGCTTCGATCCGCTCGAGTTCGACCGCTTCACGCGGGTGCAGGAACTGACGCGCATGATGGCCGAGTCGGTGAACGACGTGGCCACGGTGCAGCGCAACCTGCAGCGCTCCATGGAAGGCGCGGAAGACGATCTGATCGCCCAGGGCCGCCAGGCCCGCGAACTGCAGCGCGACCTGCTGCGCACCCGCATGGTGGAATTCGAAGGCATTTCCGAGCGCCTGTACGCCGTGGTGCGCCAGGCGTCCAAGGAGACCGGCAAGCAGATCAAGCTGGACATCTCCGGCGGCTCCATCGAGATGGACCGGGGCGTGCTGGACCGCATGACGCCCGCCTTCGAACACCTGCTGCGCAATTGCGTGGCCCACGGCATCGAGGCCCCCGAGGTCCGTACGGCCGCGGGCAAGCCGGCGTCGGGCACCATCACGGTGGACCTGCACCAGGAAGGCAACGACGTCTCGGTCGAGTTCCGCGACGACGGCGCGGGCCTGAACATCGACCGCATCCGAGCCAAGGCCGTGGACCAGGGGCTGATCCCTGCGGACGCCGAGCTGAGCACGGCCGATGCCGCCAACCTGATTTTCACGCCGGGCTTCTCGACGGCGAACGAGATCACCGGCCTGTCCGGGCGGGGCATCGGCATGGACGTCGTCCGGGCCGAAGTCAACGCCTTGGGCGGCCGCATCGAAACCCACACCACGGCGGGGCAGGGCACCTCCTTCCGCATGGTGCTGCCGCTCACCACGGCCGTGACGCAGGTGGTGATGCTGCGCGCGGGCGACCTGACCATCGGCGTGCCGGCCAACCTGGTGGAGATCGTGCGCCGCACGACCGCCAGCGAGCTGGATGCCGCCTACCAGCAAGGTGCGTTCGAGGACGGCGTGGAGGCCTTGCCGTTCTTCTGGGCGGGTGCCTTGCTGCAGTCTTCGCAGCGCAGCAGCGAGACCTCGGGCAAGACCCGTCCGGTGGTGGTGCTGCGCAGCGCGTCGCAGCGCATCGCGGTGCACGTGGACGAAGTGCTGGGCAACCAGGAAGTGGTGGTGAAGAACCTCGGGCCGCAGCTGTCGCGCCTGCCAGGTCTGGCGGGCATGTCGGTGCTGGCCTCCGGTGCCGTCGTGCTGATCTACAACCCTGTGGCGTTGTCCACGGTGTACGGCGACCAGGTGCGGGCCCAGCTGGCAGCGCTGTCGGCGCCGGCCGGCGGTGCCGAAGCGCAAGGCGGCGGCGATGGCGAGCGCAAGGCGGCGGTGCCAGCCCTGTCGGCGGCCAGCCAGGTGCCCCTGGTGCTGGTGGTGGACGATTCGATCACGGTGCGCCGCGTCACGCAGCGCCTGCTGCAGCGCGAAGGCTACCGCGTCGTGCTGGCGGCCGATGGCCTGCAGGCCCTGGAGCGGCTGCAGGAAGAGCGCCCGACCGTCGTGCTGTCCGACATCGAAATGCCGCGCATGGATGGCTTCGACTTGGCCCGGAATATCCGTGCCGATGCGGTGCTGCGCGACCTGCCGATCATCATGATCACCTCGCGCATCGCGCAAAAGCACCGCGAGCATGCGGCCGAACTGGGGGTGAACCACTACCTGGGCAAGCCGTATTCGGACGAGGAGCTGCTGAGCTTGGTGCAGCACTACGCGCGGGCGGCCGCCGAAGCGGCCGTGGCCTGAGCCACCCCGCTGCCACCGCCATGAGGGCCGCTTCCGAGCGGCCCTTTTTCTTTTCATCCAGAGCGCCGGCCGCACCACCAGATCAAGGTGGCTGTCGGCATGGTTGCGCGCTGTCTCGCCCAGGCCATTGCACCGCCAGTCGCCGCCGCCGGGTCAGTCCTTTGCGGCCTTGACCACCCCGTACCGCGCGAGCGTGCGTTGCCGCGCCTCGTCATGGTCCACCACCGGGCGGGGGTAGTCCTTGCCAAGCACCACGCCCGCCGCCTGCAGCTCCAGGGGAGCCGCCGTCCAGGGCGCATGCAGCGCCTTGCCCTGCAGGCCCGCCAGTTGCGGCAGATAGCGGCGGATGAATTGGCCGTCCCGATCGAACTTCTCGCTCTGGCTCACGGGGTTGAAGATGCGAAAGTAGGGCTGGGCGTCGCAGCCGCTGGAGCTGGCCCATTGCCAGCCGCCGTTGTTGGCCGACAGGTCGAAGTCATTCAGCTTCTCGGCAAAGTAGCGCTCGCCCCATCGCCAGTCGAGACCCAGGTCCTTGGTGAGAAAGCTGGCCACCACCATGCGCAGGCGGTTGTGCATGTAGCCCGTCTGGTTGATCTGCGCCATGGCGGCATCGACCAGCGGGTAGCCCGTGCGGCCCTCGCACCACGCGGCGAACAGGGCTTTGGCGTGGGCGCCGCTTTCCCATTCGATCGCATCGTAGGCCGGCTTGAAGCTGGCGCCCGCCACGTGGGGGTGGTGGGCGAGGATCTGGAAGTAGAAGTCGCGCCAGATCAGCTCGCTCAGCCAGGTGGCGGCCCCGGCGCTGCCTTTGCGGCTGCGTTCGTGCGCCGCGCGTGCGGCCACCCGGGGCGACAGCGTGCCGAAGCGCAGGTGCACGCTCAGGTAGCTCGGGCCCTTCACCGCCGGGAAGTCGCGGGCCTCGCCGTAGTGGTCGATGCGGCCGAGGAAGTCCTCGAACAGGGCCTGCGCGCCCTGCATGCCCGTGGGCAGGTGCAGTGACTTCAGGCCCGTGGGCTCGAACCCCAGCGACTGCAGCGACGGCACCCCGCGGCGCAGGCCCGCAGGCCTGGGGGCCAGCCGGGCGGCGTGGCGCTCGACGGGGTAGGAGCTCAGGTAGAAATCGTCGGCCTTGCGCAGCCAGGCATTCTTGTAGGGCGTGAACACGGTGTACGGCGTGCCCGACTGGGTCAGCACCTCGGCGCGTTCGAAGATGCTGTGGTCCTTGAAGGTGAGCAGGCGCTTGCCCATGCCATCCAGGGCGCCGCGCACGCGTGCATCGCGTTCGAGTGCCAGCGGTTCGTCGTCGTGGTTGGCGAACACCGCCTGCACGTCCAGTGCCTGGGCGAGCGCGGGAATGTCCTGGTGGGCGATGGCGTGGCGCACGATCAGGCCGCCATGCGGGTCCTTGGAGAGCGCCCGCAGGGCCTCGTCCAGCTCCACCAGGGATTCGCGGATGAACTCCACGCGCCGGTCCGCGCGGGGCAGGGCGTCGAGGATCTCGCGGTCGAAAATGAACGCGCAATGCACCTGCGCGCACTGGCGCAGGGCGTGGTACAGGGCGGCGTGGTCGTTGCTGCGCAGGTCGCGGCGGAACCAGACAAGGCCCGATGAAAAGGTGTGCTCCATGATCGTCGTTAAAATTGTCAAATGCCTGCCGATTCTGCGCCCATGAACCTGACGCACCATTTCTTGATCGCCATGCCGGGACTGGAAGACGCGTCGTTTGCCCGCAGCGTCGTGTACCTGTGCGAACACAGCGAGCGTGGTGCGCTCGGCCTCATCATCAACAAACCCACCGACATCAGCCTCAAGGGGCTGTTCGACAAGGTCGATCTGTCGCTGCGTCGCGCCGACCTGTCCCAGGAGCCCGTCTTCCAGGGCGGCCCGGTCCAGACCGAGCGCGGCTTCGTGCTGCACGAACCCATGCTGACCGACAGCGTGGACACCGACGAATCGGCCTATGCCTCCACCATGACCATTCCGGGCGGGCTGGAGATGACGACCTCCAAGGATGTGCTCGAGGCCCTGTCCACCGGCGCTGGCCCGCGCCGCGTGCTGGTCACCCTGGGCTACTCGTCCTGGGGCGAGGGGCAGCTCGAATCCGAACTGGCCGAGAACAGCTGGCTGACCGTGGGCGCCGACCTGTCGGTGATCTTCGATACGCCGGTGGGCGAGCGCTACGACCGCGCCCTGGGCCTGCTGGGGCTGCAGTCCTGGATGCTCTCGCCCGACGCGGGGCATGCATGAGCGGCACGCCCGCCGCCGCTCCCTCCGCCCCGCTGGCCGTCCCCGCGCATTTCCAGAGCTTTCTGGCGCTTGACTTCGGTCTCAAGCGCACCGGGGTCGCCGTGGGTTCGCGCCTGCTGCGCACCGCCACCCCCCAGGCCACGATCCGCGCCGAAGGCGATGCCCGCTTCGCGCAGGTGGCCGAGCGCATCCGCGAATGGCAGCCCGATGCGCTGGTCATCGGCGTGCCCTACCACCCCGACGGCGCGAGCCACGAGAACACCGCGCGCGCCCTCAAGTTCGCTCGCCAGCTGCGCGGGCGCTTCGGCCTGCAGGTGTTCGAGGTGGACGAGCGCTACAGCACCACCGAGGCGCATTCGACCGGCGCCCGCGATGCCGACGCCGCCTCCGCCTGCATCATCCTGGAGCAGTTTTTGAGGAATCTTCCATGAGTGCCACGCCCCCCACGTCCCCACCGCCCACCCCGGGCACCCTCGCGCTCGACGCCGAAGCGCTGTACCGCGAGCTGCTGCGCGGCGTGCGCAGCCTGCGCACCGCCAACACCCAGCTGGCGGGCATCGCCTCGGGCGGTGCCTGGCTGGCCGAGCGGCTTCAAAAGGACCTGGGCCTGCCGGGCGAGGCGGGCGTGCTGTCGTCGGCCATGCACCGCGACGATTTCTCGCAGCGCGGCATGGCGGTGAGCGCGCAGACGGCGCTGCCCTTCGACGTGAACGGCGCCGACATCCTGCTGCTGGACGACGTGCTCTACACCGGCCGCACCATCCGCGCGGTGCTCAACGAACTGTTCGACTACGGCCGCCCCGCCAGCGTGCGGCTGGCCGTGCTGGTGGACCGGGGCGGGCGCGAACTGCCGGTGCAGGCCGAATTCGCCGCCGCCCGCGTGGCGCTGCCGGACACGCAATCGCTGGCGCTGGCCCGAACCGAGGCCGGCACCTTCCACTTCCAAGTCCAAGAGGCCTGACGGTGCTGTACAAGCGCAACCCCCAACTGAACGCCAACGGCGAGCTGATCCACCTGCTGTCCATCGAGGGCCTGCCCAAGAGCATCGTCACGCACATCCTCGACACCGCGGCCAACTTCGTGTCGGTGAACGACCGCGAGGTCAAGAAGGTGCCCCTGCTGCGCGGCAAGAGCGTGTTCAACCTGTTCTTCGAAAACAGCACGCGCACCCGCACCACCTTCGAGATCGCCGCCAAGCGCCTGTCTGCCGACGTGATCAACCTGGACATCGCGCGCAGTTCGGCCAGCAAAGGCGAGTCGCTGCTGGACACCATTGCCAACCTCTCGGCGATGGCCGCCGACCTGTTCGTGGTGCGGCACAGCGAATCGGGCGCGCCCTACCTCATCGCGCAGCACGTGGCGCCGCACGTGCACGTCATCAATGCGGGCGATGGCCGGCATGCCCACCCCACCCAGGGGCTGCTGGACATGTACACCATCCGCCACTACAAGAAGGATTTCAGCAACCTCACGGTGGCCATCGTGGGCGACGTGCTGCATTCGCGCGTGGCCCGCTCCGACATCCACGGCCTCACCACGCTCGGCTGCGCCGAGGTGCGCGTGGTGGGCCCGCGCACGCTGGTGCCGACCGACATGGCCCAGATGGGCGTGCGTGTGTGCCACACGCTGGAGGAGGGCATCAAGGACGCCGACGTGGTCATCATGCTGCGCCTGCAGAACGAGCGCATGAGCGGCGCGCTGCTGCCGTCCAGCCAGGAATACTTCAAGAGCTTCGGTCTCACGCCCGAGAAGCTGCAGCTGGCCAAGCCCGATGCCATCGTCATGCACCCGGGGCCCATCAACCGCGGCGTGGAGATCGACTCCGCCGTGGTGGACGGCAAGCAGAGCGTGATCCTGCCGCAGGTCACCTTCGGCATCGCGGTGCGCATGGCGGTGATGTCGATCGTCGCTGGCAACGAGGCGTGATCGTTTGCTATGAAATTTATAGCTATATGCCCTAGTGATATCTGCGCTGGCGGCCTTTTTTTGCTTAAAACCATGAAGATACTGATCCAGAACGGCCGCGTGATCGACCCTGCCAGCGGCCTCGACCAGACCGGCGATATCGCGCTGGCTGCGGGGCGGGTCATCGCCGTGCAGCGGGTGCCCCGCGACTTCACGCCCAACCGCGTGATCGACGCCACCGGCTGCATCGTGCTGCCCGGGCTGGTGGACCTGGCGGCGCGGCTGCGCGAGCCGGGCCACGAGCACGAGGGCATGCTCGAATCCGAAATGGCGGCGGCCGTGGCCGGCGGCGTGACCAGCCTGGTGTGCCCGCCCGACACCGACCCCGTGCTGGACGAGCCCGGCCTGGTGGAGATGCTCAAGTTCCGCGCCGAGAAGCTGCACCAGGCGCGCCTGTTTCCCCTGGGCGCGCTCACCCGCGGCCTGGCCGGCGAGGTGCTGACCGAAATGGCCGAGCTGACCGAATCCGGCTGCGTGGGCTTCGGCCAGGCCGACGTGCCGCTGGCCAGCACCCAGGTCACGCAGCGCGCGCTGCAGTACGCCGCCACGTTCGGCTACACGGTGTGGCTGCGCCCGCAGGAACTGCACCTGGGGCGCGGCGTGGCGGCCAGCGGGCCGCTGGCAACGCGCCTGGGCCTGTCGGGCGTGCCCGTGGCGGCCGAGACCATCGCGCTGCACACCATCTTCGAACTGCTCAAGACCACGGGCGCACGCGTGCACCTGTGCCGCATCAGCAGTGCGGCGGGCGTGGAACTGGTGCGCCGCGCCAAGGCCGAGGGCCTGAAGGTGACCTGCGACGTGAGCATCAACTCCCTGCTGCTCACCGACACCGACATCGGCTTCTTCGACAGCCGCGCCCGCCTGTCGCCGCCGCTGCGCCAGCAGCGCGACCGCGACGCCCTCCTGGCCGCGCTGGCCGACGGCACCATCGATGCGCTGGTGTCCGACCACACCCCGGTGGACGAAGACGCCAAGACCCTGCCGTTCGCCGAGGCCGAACCTGGCGCGACTGGTCTCGAACTGCTGCTGGGCATCGCCCTCAAGTGGTCCGCCGACCACAGCGTGCCGCTGGCGCGTGCGCTGGCCACCGTCACGTCGGAACCCGCGCGCGTGCTGGGCAGCGCCCTGGGCACGCTGCAGGCCAGCGTGGGCCAGATCGTGGAAGGCGGCGTGGCCGACCTGTGCGTGGTCGATCCCGCCGCGGCCTGGACCGTGGAGGCCGGTGCGCTGCGCAGCCAGGGCAAGCACACGCCGTTCTCCGGCTACGAACTGCCTGGCCGCGTGCGCTGCACCCTGGTGGGCGGGCAGATCGCCTTCGAGCGCGGCAGCGAGTGAGCGTGCGCACCGCCGCCACCGGGCCCGCGGCATGAAGCGCCAGGTCCGCGCCGCATGGCGCCTGGTGCGCGTGCTGGTGCATCTGGTGACCGGGCTGGGCACCGTGGCGCTGCGGTTTCCCCGCATGCCGGAAAGCGAGCAGCACGCGCGCGTGCAGGCCTGGTCGCGGCAGATGCTGGTGCACGCCGGCATCACCCTCGACGTGCGCGGCACGCCCGCGCCCCATGGCCCGGTGCTGCTGGTGGCCAACCACCTGTCCTGGCTCGACATCACCGTCATGCATGCCGCGCGGCATTGCCGGTTCATCTCCAAGTCGGACGTCAAGGGCTGGCCGCTGGTGGGCACGCTCGCCACGGCGGCCGGCACGCTCTACCTGGAGCGCAGTTCGCGCCGCGATGCCGTGCGCATGGTCCGGCTGATGCAGGAAGCGCTGGCGCGCCGCGAGGTGCTGGCCGTGTTTCCCGAAGGCACCACGGCCGATGGCACCGCGCTGCTGCCTTTCCACGCCAACCTGCTGCAGGCCGCCGTGGCCGCCGACGCCCCCGTGCAGCCAGTGGGCCTGTGTTTCGTGGAGCGCGCCACCGGTGCGCCGACCACCGCGCCCAACTATGTGGGCGACGACACCCTGGTCGGCTCCCTGTGGCGCACCTTGACCGCAGACGCCTTGGTGGCGGTGGTGCACTACGGCCCGCTGCAGCAGGCGCAGGGCCGCGACCGCCGCGCCTGGGCCGATGATCTGCGCCACGCCGTGGACGCCCTGCGCCGCCCCTGAGCCACGTCCCCAGGCACGCCTGCCGGTATCGCAGCCATCGGCGGCTGCGCCAGTGTCGGTGTCAGTGGGTGCGGGCCGGGTCTTCCAGCGGCAGGAGCCGGTTGGCGATCTGCGTGGACTTCACGATGGACGTGCTCGTCGTGGCATACGGCGCGAGCTTGCCCAGGCAAGGGTCCAGCGCGTCGATGTCGCGCAAATAAAGCCGGCAGAAGAATGCGTCGTCGCCCGTGACCTTGTCGCATTGCACGACTTCGTCGATTTCACGAATCACCTGCTCGACCCGGGATAGCTCTCCGGGCAGCGGGCGGACCCGCACGATCGCTGCAATCGGAAACCCAATGGCCTTGGGCGATACCTGGATGGAAAATTTCTCGATCACTCCCTGGTCGATCAGTCGCTTGATCCGTTCGGCGCAACTGGGCTGGGACAGGCCGACCCGCTCGCTGAGCGCTTTCACGGTGGTCTTGGCGTCTTCGTGCAAGGCGCTCAACAGATTCCGATCAATGTTGTCCATATTATTCAAATGAGGTAACAGCTAAAAATATCTAATTTAATTAGGATGATTGGCATTTGAATCTCATTTTTTGCATTCCTCTCATTCACTCCCCCTTATTAGAATGGGTGCCGTTTCAGCAGAGGGGCAATATAAGCGACCTGGGGCGAAATCGGAGGCGCGATTTTCTCCGGGCTTATGCGAATCGGGCATGGCTTATTGCGTGCCAGGAATGCTGCTGGACTTTCCATGTGGCGCGCTCCCGGCGGCCGGCTCGCGGCAAAGCGAAATTTGCCACCGCGAATCGACCGCGGTGCCGCCTTTTCAATGCAGAGATCAAATGATTCAACACCAGCTCAAGACACACGGTTATTGCCAATTCATCCCCGAGATCGAATGCGATCCCGGCGAACTGAAAATCCTGCACCAGGAGTTCGATGGCCTGGAGCACGACCCCTACGCGCCTGCGCAGGTCCAGCGGTTCCGGCGGTATGGCAACGGGATCATCCTTCCGTGGGACGCCCAGGCCGACATCCATTGGATTCCGACGGTGCGGGACGACCAGGGTGCCCGCCTGTCTGGCTACGATCAAGGCGGCAACAACCCGGAGCACCCCGACATCCGGTACTTTCACGCCCTGAGCGAGGCCGCCAAGGCCACCGATTTCCTCTGCGATCTGGTGAAGAAGGATTTCTCGCACACCTTCTGGTCGGAGGCCGACCGCCGTGCACCCATCTACTTCGGCGTGCATTTCGTGAAGCTCCGGTCCGGGTCATCGTCCGACCTGGGCATCAGCTCACCCGACTGCTTCCACCAGGACGGCGAGCCCTTCACGTTCGCCCATCTGATGCGCCGCACGAAAAGCACCGTGGGCGGCACCAATTACATCGGTACGGTGGAAGCGCGTGGCCTCGGGCTGCACGAAGTGCCCAAGGAGCAGGTCATCGCGGAATTCGAACTCTCGCAGTTTCTCGAGAGCTTCGTGGTGCATGATCCGCGCGTATCCCATTATGTGACGCCCATTCGTCGAAAAGAAAATGAAATGGGTGACGGAGAGCGCTGCGTTATACTCGTCGACTTTTCCAGAATGAGGCAGAGCATTTAAGCCATGGGTGTTTTTTATTCCTTGCTCCCGATCGTGCTGGCGCTGGTGGGCGGTTTCCTTGCCGGGAAAATCATTCCGCCCCGATTTTGCAAGCGGCTGATCGGTTGGATATTGCCCCTGGTCTGGCTGCTGCTTTTCCTGATCGGCGTGGAGTTTGGCGAGGTCATTCTTTCTGCGCAATCGGTCGGGCAGGTGGTCAGGACGGCCGTGATCTTCGCCCTGCTGACCACCCTGGTGCCCTGCGGACTGATTTTTGCAGCCGGCATTCGCAGCAGCGGCACGGCGGGCGCCAAGGCCGGCAAACTGGGCTTTCACACCATCTGGCCGCCGCTGAAGGAGTGCTGCATCGCCCTGTCCATGGTGGCGCTGGGCAGTGCCCTGTTTTTCGTCAACCAGGCGTATCTGGCCGGTGCCCTCTGGCTGCCATCGAGCTCCGCCATCCTGCTGGCCTTGATCGTGTTGGTGGGCATCGACCTGGCCCACGTCAAGCTCAGCTCCCACTGGTTTTCATGGGCCGTGCTGTCGGTGCCGGTGCTGGTGGTGATCGGATCGTTCGTGGGTGCGGCCGCGGCCTCCTGGGCCACGGGCGAGGCCATGAGAACCTCGCTGGCGCTGTCGAGCGGCTTCGGCTGGTTCACCCTGTCGAGCGTCATGGTGGGGCACCACCTCGGGCAGACCTATGGGACCATGGCGCTGATGACCGACTTGTTCAGGGAGCTGATAGCGATCGTCGCGCTCTACGCCATTGGCCGCTACCAGCCCGCGATCGGCATCGGCAGCGCAGGCGCCACGGCACTGGATTCCACGCTGCCGATCGTCAAGCAGGCCTGCCATCCGGATGCGGTCCCGCTGGCCCTGGTGAGCGGCTTCATCCTCACCATCCTGGCCCCCGTCTTCATCGCCTTCTTCCTGTCGTAGACGGCCGCTGTTCGCCTTGGATGGGGCGAGGCAGGCCGCCGCCACCATCGACGCGCCCGTCGCGGGATCAGGCCCGCGGAAACGCCACCACGTGGTCCACCTGCGGGCGAATGCCGATCCACTCGCCCACGGCGTGGTCATGGTGGCTCGGCACGTGGGCCATCACCGTGAGGCCGTCCCGCAGCTGCAGCGTGTACAGGAACTCCGAGCCCCGGAACGACTTGCGGACGATGCGCGCCTGCACGGGCGAGGCGTCGTCGTGCACCACGTCGTCGGCCCGCAGCAGCACGTCGCATTCCCCGCCGGGGTAGCCCGTGGGCAGGGGGCACTCGGCCGCATCGGTCAGGTCGCCCAGCGGCGTGTGGGCTACCACGTTGTCCCCGCGCTGCTCCAGCGTGGCCGGCGCGAACACCCCGTGGCCGATGAAGTCGGCCACGAAGCGCGTGGCCGGGCGGTGGTAGAGCGCATAGGCATCGTCCCACTGGTGCAACTGGCCGCTTTCCATCACGCCGATGCGGTCGCCGATGGCAAAGGCCTCCAGCTGGTCGTGGGTGACGAACAGCGCCGTGGCGCCGGCCGCTTTCAGAATGCCGCGCACCTCGTGCGCCAGGCGCTCGCGCAGGTCCACGTCCAGGTTGGAAAACGGTTCGTCCAGCAGCATCAACTGTGGCCGGGGCGCCAGCGCGCGGGCCAACGCCACACGCTGCTGCTGCCCGCCGGACAGCTCGTGCGGAAAGCGGGCGGCGCTGCCCTCCAGGCCCACGAGCCGAAGCACCTCGTCCACGCGCGCCGCCTGTTCGGCGCGCGGCAGGCGGTGGATGCCGAAGGCCACTACTGGTGCGCCATGTACGAGGGCGGCCGCGTGCTGCGGCTGTCGCCCGGCGGCGAGATCGTGGCCGACATTCCCGTGCCGGCGCAG
>NZ_BAAJYR010000060.1:0-17362 GCF_057546605.1 Acidovorax sp. KPB24-03
CAGCGCAATCAGTACTAGGGCATTACGCTATCAAAAAAGGAGCAACCAACCGCAGCGGGCGCTCCTTCCTCGCCTCAGTGGTTGCCCAGGTACAGCTGCGCCATGCGCTCGTCGGCCAGCAGGCCGGCGGCCGGGCCCTGCAGCACGCAACGCCCCTGGTCGAGGATGTAGCTCTGCTGGCTGATCTGCAGCGCCTGGCGCGCGCGCTGCTCCACCATCAGCACCGCCACGCCGGCGGCGGGCAGCGTGCGAACCATGTCGAACACCTTGCCGACCAGCGAGGGCGCCAGCGCCGCCGTGGGCTCGTCCAGCACCATGATGCGCGGCGAGGGCATCAGCGCGCGGGCGAAGGCCAGCTGCTGGCGCTCGCCGCCCGAGAGGTTGCTGGCCGGCTGCGGCAGTCGCTCGACCAGGGCGGGAAAGTCGGCCAGCACCGCATCCATGCGGCGCTTGACGTGCGGCACGCCGCGCACCACCAGCAGGTTCTCGCGCACGGTGAGCGAGGGGAACACGTTGGCCACCTGGGGCACGTAGGCCAGGCCGGCGTCGAACCGGTCTTCGGCCGACAGCCGCGTGATGTCGCGCCCGCCCAGGTGGATGCTGCCCGCCACGCGCGGCAGCAGGCCCAGCAGCGCCTTCACCAGCGTGGACTTGCCCGCGCCGTTGGTGCCGGCGATGGTGACGATCTCGCCCGGCGCGACGGCCAGGTCGATGCCGTGGATGATGTCCACGTCCGAATAGCCGCCGCGCAGCTGCCCGATCTGCAGCAGGTTGCCGCTGCCGCTGCCGTTGCCGTTGCCGCTGCCGTTGTGCGATGCACTGGTCATACCACCCCTCCCATGTAGGCCTCTTGCACGCGCGGGTCGTCCAGCACGGTGTGCGGATCGCCCTCGGCGAGGATGCGCCCGCGGTCCATCACGATCATGCGGTGGGACAGCGCCTTGAGCGCCTGCAGATGGTGCTCGATCACGATGAAGGCGATGCCCTGGCCGTGCAGCTCGCGCACGCGGTCGCAGATTTCCTCGATCAGCACCGGGTTCACGCCCGCGAAAGGCTCGTCCAGCAGGATGCAGCGCGGGTCCAGCATGAGCACGCGGCCCAGCTCCACCAGCTTCTTCTGCCCGCCCGACAGGCCGCCCGCCTTGACATCGCGCACACGCGCGAGGTTCAGGAACTGGAGGATGCCGTCAGCCTTGGCCGCCAGCTGCGCTTCGTGCTCGCGCAGGCTGCGCGTCTGGAAGAACGCGTTCAGCAAGCGCTCGCCCTGCGGGTTGGCCGCGGCGGCCAGCAGGTTCTCGTGCACCGTGAGGCTCTTGAACTCGCGCGGGATCTGGAAGGTGCGCACCAGGCCCATGCGCGCGCGGCGGTACGGCGGCACGCGGGTGATGTCCTGGCCGGTGAAGGTGATGCGCCCGGCATCGGCGGGCTGCTGGCCGGCGATGGCGGCGAACAGGGTGCTCTTGCCCGCGCCGTTGGTGCCTGCAATGCCCAGGATCTCCTGCTCGGCCAGCTGCAGCGACACGCCGTCCACCGCCTTGAAGCCGCCGAACTGCCGCGTCACGGCCTCCACTTTCAGCATCGGTGCTGCTGTCGTTGCCATCATTGCGACTTCCCTCCGAACAGGCCGCTCGGGCGATACAGGGTGACCAGGATCAGCGCCAGCCCCACGGCCGCGAGCCGCAGGCTGGCCATGCCCACTTCGGACACGCCCGGCACCCAGTCCTTGGCGAAACGCGAGCCCTCCAGGAAAACCATGAGCAGCAGCGAGCCGAAGACCGCGCCGCGCACCGAACCGGCGCCGCCCATTACCAGGCCCATCCACACGTAGAAGGTGATGAGCGGAATGAACTGCTCGGGCGTGATGAAGGTGATGAAGTGCGCGTAGAACGCACCCGCCACGCCGGCCAGCGCCGCGCCCAGCATGAACACCTGCACCTTGAACCAGGCCGGGTCCTTGCCCAGGGCCGACAGCGCGGCCTCGTCGTCGCCGATGGCTTTTAGCAGCCGCCCGAAGGGGCTGCGCGTGAGCCGCACCGTGCCCCAGGACACCAGCGCGACCAGCGCGAGCAAGGTGGTGAACGTCGCCACGTCCGACACCGGTCCCCAGGCCGCGAACAGCTTGGGCAGGCCCGGCAGGCCCTGCACGCCCTTGGTGAGCCAGCTTTCCTGCTGGATGGAGATGCGCACGGCCTCCGAGAAGCCGAGCGTGACGATGGCCAGGTAGTCGTCGCGCAGCCGCAGCGACAACAGGCCGATGGGCAGCGCCAGCAGGCCCGAAAGCACGCCCGCGGCCACGAAGCACAGCGCCAGCGGCACGCCTTGCAGCGACAGCAGGCCCGAGGTGTAGGCGCCGACGGCGAAGAACGCCACCACGCCGAAGTTCACCAGCCGCGTGAGGCCGAACTGCAGGTTCAGGCCCAGCGCGAGCAGGCAGTAGATGAGGGCGATGACGCCGATGGCGCAAAGGTAGGCAATCATGGATTCGGCTCCTTCGGCATCAGCGCACGAGCTGCACGCGGCCCATGATGCCGGCCGGCCGGGCGCAGCAGCAGCACCAGCGCCAGCACCACGAACGACAGCACCAGCTTGTAGGACGGGCCCAGCAGCGGCACGGCCAGCTCCTGCGCCACGCACAGCAGCAGCGCGCCCAGCACCGCGCCCACCGGGCTGCCGATGCCGCCCAGCACCATGGCGGCGAAGGCGGGAATCAAGCTCTCCCAGCCCATCTCGGGGCTGACGATGGCCTTCATGCCCAGCAGCACGCCACCAATGGCCGAGAGCGCACCCACCAGCACCCACAGGCTGAGCATGAGCCCGCCCGCGCGGATGCCGCTGGCGCGCGCCAGGTCGGCGCTGTCGGCCACGGCGCGCAACTGGCGCCCGAAGCTCGTTTTGTAGATGAGCACGAACACCACCAGCAGGCACAGCACGGCGATGCCCGCGATGGCCACGTCGGTCGGCAGCAGGCGCACCCCGCCGAAGTTCCAGGCCCGCACCAGCGGCAGATCGAACGTGCGCTGGTCGTGCCCGGCGAAGAACGAGATCAGGCTGCGCAGCAGAAAGCCCAGGCCGATGGCCGCCAGCATCGACGACACCATGGGCCGCCCGGCCAGCTTGCGAAAGATCAGCGTGTACGAGCCCGCGGACACCACGGCGGTCGCGGCCATGCTCGCCAGCGCCGCGGCCCACAGCGGCCAGCCGCCCAGCATCTGCACCGCCACGGCGGCATAGGCGCCCGTGGTCAGGAAGTCGCCCGTGGCCGCGTTGGGAAAGCGGTTGACGCCCATCACCAGGGTCATGGCCAGTGCGGGCAGCGCCACCACCAGCCCTTCGATCAATCCATTGATCAACAGGTTTGCGAAAGCTATCCAGGTCATTGCGTCATCTCGTTCTTACCCTGCCTTGTCAAGAAAAGCCCGGGCGCCCCCGCTCGGGGCCGCCCGGGCTGCGCCCGCTCACACCGTGATGGACACCACGTCGCGGCGCACCAGCTGGCCCTTTTCGATGATGAACACGCCGAAGTCGGGCGTGGCGTCGCCGAACTTGTCGAAGTCCAGCTTGCTGGACGCGCCCTCGTAGTTCACCTTGGCCTTCTTGCCCAGCTGCGTTTTGCCTTCCGCGAACGAGTACACGGCCGTGCCGGGGGCGTTGGACACCTCGCGCAGCTTGGCGTTGACCTGCTCCACCGTGGCCTTGGGGCCGGCCGCTTCCATGGCCAGGGCCAGCGAGATCACCATGTCGTAGGCCATGGCGGCGTAGATGTTGGTGGAGGCCGCCTTGCCCGTGGCCTTGGTGAAGGCCGCATCGAACTGCGCGTACGAGGTGCTCTTTTCGTTGGAGACCGTCTCCACCGAGATGATGCCCTCGCACACTTCGGCGCCCAGGGCCTTCACCAGGTCGGGATTGGCCGCCCAGCCGGGGATGACCCATTGGTTGTCGGCGCCGGACTGGAACCATTCGCGCAGGATGATGGTGGTGTCGGGCAGGTACGAGCCCATCACGATCACATCGGGCTTGGCCGCGAGGATCTTCTGCAGCTCGCTGCGGTAGCTGGGGCGGCTGGGCTCGTAGGTGACGTGCGCCGCCACCTTGCCGCCGCGCTTTTCCCAGACCTTGGTGAAGCCTTCCACGTTGCCCAGGCCCGAGGCGTTGTTGAACGCCATGGTGGCCGGGCGCTTGAAGCCGCGCTTGGCGCAGATCTCGGCGAACGCCGCGCCGAAGCGGTCGTTGGTGGCCTGAAAGCGCCACACCAGGTCCTTGGTGTCGAGCGTGGAGATGGCGGGCGCGCCCGACACGTTCATCTGGATGATGCCGGCCGCATCGGTCAGCGGCATCACCGCCAGCGTCACGCCCGAAGCCCAGGTGCCCAGCACGGCCTGCACCTTGTTCACTTCGATCAGCTTCTTGGCGGCCAGCACGGCCGCGTCGGGCTTGGTCTGGTCGTCCTCGGTGAAGAGTTCGAGCTTGCGACCGCCCGCGCCACCCGCGGCGTTGACCTCGTCCACCGCCAGGCGGATGGCCTGCTGCATGCCTGGGCCGTAGGGGCTGCCGGCGCCGGTGATGGGCGTGAGCGAGCCGATGCGGAAGACCTCGCCCTGCTGGCTGAAGCCGATGGAGGGAAGGCACTGCAGGGCGGCTGCGGCGCCGCCGAGCTTGACGAAATTTCTACGTTGCATGGTGTTCTCCGGTCAGGTCAGGGGGGGTTGGTGTCAGAGGTTGTTTTTCACGAAGGCGCCGTCCTTGACGATGGCGCGGATGCGCTCGCCCTGGTTCAGCAGGCAGGCGATGTCGGTGAGCGGGTTGCCGTCCACCAGCAGCAGGTCGGCGATGGCGCCGGGCGTCACCTCGCCCAGCTGGCCCTGCTGCCCCAGGATCTCGGCGCCAACCAGCGTGGCCTGCTGCAGCACCGGGCCGTTGCCCAGCACGTCGGCGCGCAGGCGCAGCTCGTCGGCCTGCAGGTAGTGCGTCTCGGCCAGCAGATCGCTGCCCAGGCCCATCTTCACGCCGGCCTTGGCGAGGATCTCGATGGCCTGCCTGCCCTGGCCGCGCACCGAGTCGATCTTGGCGATGGACACCGCCGGCAGGCCATAGCGCTCGCCCTCGTTGGCCAGGCCCTCGTAGGTGATGAGCGTGGGCACCATGAAGGCGCCCAGCTCGGCCATCAGCTCGGCCGTGGGGGCATCCACCAGGTTGCCGTGCTCGATGGTGCGCACGCCGCAGCGCACCGCGCGGGCGATGGCGCGGGGCGTGTAGGCATGGGCCATCACGTAGGTATTGGCGTTGGAGGCTTCTTCCACGATGGCGCGCAGTTCGGCCTCGGAATAGCCCAGGTTGTTGATCGGATCGTTGGGCGAGGCCACGCCGCCCGAGGCCATGACCTTGATCTGCGTGGCGCCCTTGAGGATCTCTTCGCGCACCGCCAGGCGGCAGGCGTCCACGCCATCGACCACGCGGCCGATGTTGCCCAGCTTGTAGGCGCACGAGCACACGTCCAGGTCGTCGTTGCGCTGGCGGAAGTCCGCATGCCCGCCGGTCTGCGACAGCGCCTTGCCCGAGGGGAAGATGCGCGGGCCCTGCACCAGCCCCGTGCGCACCGCTTCGGCCAGCGACCAGTCGCCGCCGCCCGCATCGCGCACCGAGGTGAAGCCGCGCTCGAGCATGCCCTTCATGATGGGCAGCGAGCGCAGCATGGTGAACACGTTGGGCATTCGGGCCACCGCGCCCAGGTTGAACGACGAGGCCACCACGTGCACGTGGCAGTCGATCATGCCGGGCATGAGCGTCATGCCGCGCGCATCGACCACCGTGGCGCCTTCGGGGGCCTGTAGGCCTTCGCCCACCGCGGCGATGCGCCCGTCCTGCACCAGCACCGAAAGACCCGGGCGCAGCGCCAGCGCATGCACGTCCAGCACCTGGCTGTTTTCAATCAACAAAGCGGTCATGGAATCAAAAAATCCAAAATAGGGGCTTCGAAATTACTCATGGGCTGCCGGCGATGGGGGCCAAGGCCCCGTACCGTCCCGAAAGCGGTGCACGCTGACACCTTCATTCGGAAAAAACCGTCACAACGCCGTCACAGGTTGCATTTATCGGGCCAATGGCGTCTTGTCGCAACGCCTAAAATCTCACCTGCCCATGACTACAGCTCATACCACTGCATGCGCCGCCTCTGCCCCACCCTCTCCGAACTGAACGCTTTCCACTCTGCGGCAAAGCACCAGGCTTTCACCATGGCGGCCAAGGAGCTGTGCGTGACGCAAAGCGCCATCAGCCGCCACATCGCCTCGCTGGAGGACTACCTGGGCCAGAAGCTCTTCATCCGCCGCTCGTCGGGGCTGGAGCTGACCGATGCGGGTGCCACCTACCTCAACGCCACGCGCCCGGCCATCGCCGCGCTGGAGTCGGCGACGGCCCAGCTCATGTCCTATGGCGGCGACGGCGGGGCACTGAACCTCTCGGTGCCGCCCACGTTCGCCGCGCAATGGCTGTTTCCCCGCCTGGGGCACTTCAAGCGCACGCTGCCGCAGGTGTCGCTGAACTTCGTGCGCTACCAGCACGCGCACGACTTCGCGGTGCCGCACGAGTTCGATGCCGCCATCCAGTACGGCTACGGCAACTGGCCCAGCGCCAACGCCCGCTACCTGATCGGGCAGGAGACCAGCATCGTCTGCAGCCCCCAGTTGCGCGACACGCTGCCGCTGCGCACCCAGGCCGACCTGCAGCACGCCACGCTGCTGCAGCACATCGAGGTGCCGCTGGCCTGGCACGACTGGATGGCGGCGAACGGCTGCGACACCGGCGGCAGCCGCTTCGGGCCGGGCTTCAACCTGTATTCGCTCATCATCCGGGCCGCCGTGTCGGGCTTCGGCGTGGGCATCGTGCCCACCTGCCTGGTGGAGGACGAGCTGCAGGCCGGCACGCTGGTCGAGCCGCTGGGCCAGCGCTTCCAGAGCCCGCTGGGCTACTACCTGTGCGCGCCCACGGCCCGCACCAACCTGTCGGTGTACCGCCTGGTGAGCGGCTGGCTGGAGCACTGCTGCAGCCACGCCGCGGGCACGGACCCGGGCGAAGGCACCTCGCCCGCGGCCGGCTGCATCTTTTGCGCCAGCGGTTCGCCGATGGCGGGTTGAGCCCCGTTCGCAACCAGGCCAGGTTTTTCGTTCGGCGCAGGGGGCCTGCGGGAAAGTCGGGGCAGCATGGGAAGCACATCAAGCAATGTGATTCACATGCCTCCAAAAATTGACGGATCGAGAACGGCGCGTGCCTCGACCCTGCCACCATCGGCTTCGTTCGACAAAGCACCGAACACTTCCGGGCGCTCCCGCGCGGGCTCCGCACCGGAGGGGCTTCAAAGCGCGCAAAGGGCGAAAACTTCCGGGACATCCGGTCTGCGCCCAAGAACCGCTTTGCAGCCACAAAGCCACCATGCGGCAAGGCACATGCCGCCGAACAAATGGCCCGCGAAGTGCTGGACAGCGTTCCGCTGGGGCAACTCAAAAGCGAATTCTCGCCAGAGTTGCTGCACGTGGTGCATTCGGCCGCCTACGCACCCGACGAGAAGTACAGCTCGTTCCAAGGCAAACTTTCTTTCAAGTACGCACTGGCTTGGGCACGCGGCAAAGACAAAGTCGAACCTGCACAGATACGGGAGTCTTGGGCCGCAGCACCTGGGGGACTGGAATTGAGGACCTTCGATGAAAAGGAGATCCGCAATGTGGAGAGCTACGGCGCGTCTTTTTGGGGGCTGCCTTTGCCCGCTGCTCTGGGACAGGAGGGCGCAAGAATGGGGAAAACCGTGTTCAGGCCAGCAGAACACATCCAGGAAGATCTGCAGAAGTTATGCAGCGATGTGAAAAAAATGCTCCGCCAGGCTAAGGGAAACGACCCCATGGAAGCCGCGTTGATCGCGGCCCACTTCAAACAAAACTTCATTGCCATCCATCCCTACATGGATGGGAATGGACGAGTCAGCAGGTTGTGCTCCGACCGCATCCTGAAAGAGCTTGGCATGCCCGCGCCCGATTGGAGCAAAGAAATTTTCAAACTCAACATGACCACACAGGAAACGGCGGAGATGATGCTCAGGCACATGGGTTGAATCCGGCGAGCGTGTTCGCCTTTGCTCTTGTTCTCCCACGCCCATTGGGCAAGAGATTCACGCCTGCGAAACCGTTCCCAACGACTGCACCGCATTGCGCCCGCCCTGCTTGGCGGTGTACAGCGCCGCATCGGCCTGGGCCAGCAGGGCCTGCGCGTTGTCAGGGGCACCGGGCGTCCAGTCGCAGCACGCCAGGCCGCCGCTGACCGTCACACATTCGAAGGGGCTTTGCGGGTGCGCGATCTGCAGCGCGCGCACCGCCGCGCGCGCCGCCGAGGCCACGAGGGCCGCGCCGGCCGCGTCGGTCTCGGGCAGCACGATCACGAACTCCTCGCCCCCGTAGCGCGCCACCATGTCCTCCGGCCGGCGCACCGACGCCTCCAGCGCCTTGGCGACCTGCCGCAGGCATTCGTCGCCGCTGAGGTGGCCGAAGAAGTCGTTGTACTTCTTGAAGAAATCCACGTCGAACAGGACGACCGACACCGGCATGCGGCTGCGCCGGCATCGGGCCATCGCACTGGCGATGTGCTGGTCGTAGGCGCGGCGGTTGTACAGCCCCGTCAGGCCGTCGTGCTCGGCCAGGTGCTCCAGCTTGTCGTTGGCCAGCACCAGCGCATCGCGCGCCGCGGTCAGGTCGCGCTCGACGTCGCGGCGGTGCCGGACCGCCTGGATCACGCCGCCCCCGGCCAGCCCGACCACGACCACCAGCAGCAGGATGCCCAGGGCCTGCACCGAGGCCGAGCGGCGCCACTCGGCCAGCACCTCGTCTTCCGCCAGCGCGACGGTGACCAGCAGGGCATTGCTGCGGGTGTGCTCGAAGCCCACCAGACGGCGCACGCCGTCGATGGGCGACGGCGCGGTGGCGATGCCGGCGCGGCTTTGCGTCAGCATCTGGAACAGCGGCGTGCCGCTCAGGCTGCGGCCCAGGTCTTCGGCGAAGAAGGGCCGCCGGGCCAGGACGGTTCCGTCGTCCAGCAGGAGCGCGATGGCGCCCTTGTCGCCGATCTGCAGCCCGTTGAGCAGGCCGAGCACGTAGTCCACCCGGATGGTCGCGAGCGCCACCCCTGCGAACTGCCCTTCGGCATCGTCGATGCGCCGCGACACCGGAATGACCCACACGCCCGAGGACCGGCTGACGATGGGCTTGCCGATGGCAACGCGCGTGCTCGGGCTGTCGCGGTGGTGGATGAAATAGGCGCGGTCCGCATTGTTGGCCTGGGGGTTCTGCACCGGCTGCGAGTTGACGAGCCAGCGGCCATCGGGCCCGAAGACGAACATGCCGTGCAGGTGCTCGGACTGCGCGACGTGGGTGACCAGCACGGGCTGCAGGCGGTCCAGCGCATCGGGGGCCATCTCCGAGCGCTCCAGCTCGTACACCACGCTGCCGACCACGCGGCCGACCTCGGCGAACATGGCATCGGTCTGCTGGGCGACCGCATGCGTCAGGTTGCGCGACGCATCGGCGGCCTGCTGCCACCCGGCATCGCGCGCGCGCCAGGCCAGCCACACGTTGGAGGCCACCAGCAGCAGCGCGACCAGCACGACGAACAGGACCGCCGAGGCAACCGACCGGTCCTTGTCCGGCAGTTTCGGGGGGGCCGGGGTCGCTGGGGACCGGGGCAAGACGGCAGGCATGCGGCAGGACTCCAGAGGGCAAGGGCAAGGGTCAGGTTAGCACCTGCCACCCCATCGGTGAAGCGGCTTTTCCCCCGCGTTCCACGGCCCGTGCCTGCCCGGGCCTGCCGTCGCCGGCCACGGGGTCAGGCGAAGAGCCCCTTGTGCTGCTCGCGCAGCAGGTTCTTTTGCACCTTGCCCATGGCGTTGCGGGGCAGCTCGGGGGCGATGAAGCAGCGCTTGGGAATCTTGAAGTTGGCCAGCTGCGATTTGAGCCGCCCCACGATGGCGTCGCCATCGAGCTGCGCGCCGGGCTTGGGCGTGATGACGGCCACGCCGACCTCGCCGAAGTCCGGGTGCGGCACGCCGATGAGCGCGCTCTCGGCCACGCCGGGCATCTCGTTGATGTAGCCCTCGATCTCGGCCGGATAGACGTTGTAGCCCCCGCTGATGATGAGGTCCTTGCTGCGGCCCACGATGCTCACGTAGCCGCGCTCGTCCACGCGGCCCACGTCGCCGGTCTTGAACCAGCGGTGCCCGTCGGCATCGGTGCTGAACTCTTCCTGCGTCTTCTCGGGCATGCGCCAGTAGCCCTTGAACACGTTGGGCCCGCGCACCTGGATATTGCCGATCTCGCCCACGGGCAGCGGCGCGCCCGCATCGTCCACCACGCGCAGGCCCACGCCGGGCAGCGCAAAGCCCACGGTGCCGCCCCGGCGTTCGTCCTGGCCGCCGTGGCGCGGGTCGGCCGTGTAGGGGTTGGAGGTGAGCATGATGGTCTCGCTCATGCCGTAGCGCTCCAGGATGGTGTGGCCGGTGCGCTCCTGCCATTCGCGGAAGGTCTCGATCAGCAGCGGCGCCGAGCCCGCGATGAACAGGCGCATGTTCCGCACCGCCTCGCGGGTGAGGCCCGGCTCGGCCAGCAGGCGCACGTACAGCGTGGGCACGCCCATGAAGACGGTGGCGCGCGGCATCGCGGCGACCACCGCGCGCGGGTCGAACCGCGCCAGCCAGATCATCTTGCTGCCGTTGAGCAGCGCCGCATGGATCGCCACGAACAGACCGTGCACATGGAAGATGGGCAGCGCATGGATGAGCACGTCGTCCGGCCGGAAACCCCAGTATTCCTTGAGCACCTGCGCGTTGGACAGCAGGTTGCCGTGCGTGAGCATCGCCCCCTTGCTGCGGCCGGTGGTGCCGCTGGTGTACAGGATGGCGGCCAGGTCGTCGGCCGCCCGCGGCACGGGCAGGTGCGTGTCGCCGTGGTGCGCGGCACGCTCCAGCAGGGTGCCGGTGCGGTCGTCGCCCAGCGTGAACACATGCTGCGTGCCGGCTGTGAAGGCGATCTTGGACACCCAGCCGAAGTTGGCGGGCGAGCACACCACCACCGCGGGCTCCGCGTTGCCGACGAAGTATTCGATCTCGCCGCTCTGGTAGGCGGTGTTCAGCGGCAGGAAGGCATGCCCCGCGCGCAGCGTGGCCAGGTACAGCAGCAGGGCCTCGACCGACTTTTCGACCTGCACCGCGATGCGGCTGCCGTCCGGCAGGTCCAGCGACTCCAGCAGGTTGGCGATGCGCGCGCTGGCGCGGTCCAGGTCGCTCCAGGTGTAGTGCAGGGGCGTGCCGTCGGCCGCCGTGGTTTCGACGGCGACGGCATCCAGGTCGTCCGGAAAGGCCGCGCGCAGGGCGGTGTACAGGTTGTGTTGGCTCATACAAAAAAAGAGGAAAACGGTCGGGTGTCAGAAGACGGGAGGACGTTTGGCCAGGAACGCCATGATGCCTTCGCGGTGCTCGGGGCTGTCCGCGTACGCATAAGGATCGGGGTCGGCGAAGGGGCCCGGCCCCTGCTCCGGTGCGGCGACCGATGGGTCAATTGCTACATTATTCATAGCAACATGCCCTAGTGGAATATGCGCTGCAGGCCTTTTTGGCTTGAAGCTTCCCACGGGCCCACGCCCCCATGAAAAAAGGCCGCGCCCCTTGCGGAGCACGGCCTGGGAGGGCAGGGAACGCCGCGGGTCAGTACCCCAGCGTCTCGCCGTCGGGATTGCGCGGGTCGGAGGCGCCGTACAGCAGCCCGTCGTGGAACTGGATGGTCTGCGTGCGGCCCATCGAAGGCTTCACGGCGATGTGGTGGCCGCGGGCCTGCAGTTGCGACAGGGTGTCGGTGCTGAGGCCCTTTTCCACGCGCAGCTCGTCGGGCGTCCACTGGTGGTGCACGCGCGGCACCGAGGCCGCCTCGGCCGGGTTCATGCCGAAGTCAATGGTGTTCACGATGGTCTGCAGCACCGTGGTGATGATGCGCGCGCCGCCGGGGCTGCCGGTCACGAGCATGGGCTTGCCGTCCTTGAGCACCATGGTGGGCGTCATCGACGACAGCGGGCGCTTGTTGGGCGCCACCGCGTTGGCGTCGCCGCCGACCAGGCCGTAGGTGTTGGCCACGCCGGGCTTGGCGGAGAAGTCGTCCATCTCGTTGTTCAGCAGGATGCCGGTGCCCTTGGCGACGATGCCGCTGCCGAAGTTGGTGTTGAGCGTGTAGGTCACCGCCACGGCATTGCCCGCCTTGTCCACCACCGAATAGTGGGTGGTCTGGTCGCTTTCATACGGCTGGGGCTGGCCGGGCTTGATGTCCTTGGCCTGGCGCGCCGTGGTGGGGCTGATGCCCTTGGCCAGCGACTGCGCGTAGGCCTTGGAGGTCAGGCCCTTGAGCGGGATCTTCACGAAGTCCGGATCGCCCAGGTATTCCGAGCGGTCGGCGTAGGCGAGCTTCATGCTCTCGGCCATGTAGTGGATCGTCTGCGCGCTGTTCTGCCCCCATTGCGACAGCGGCCACTGCTCCAGCATGTTCAGCATCTGCACCAGGTGCGCGCCGCCGGAGGACGGGGGCGGCATGGTCACGATCTGGTAGCCGCGGTAGATGCCGCGCACCGGCTCGCGCTCCACCACCTTGTAGGCCGCCAGGTCCTGCAGCGTGAGGGCGCCGGGGTGGGGCGCCATCTCGGCGGCGATGCGGCGCGCGATGGGGCCCTGGTAGAACGCCTTGGCACCCTGCTGGCTGATGAGCCGCAGCGACTGCGCCAGGTCCTTTTGCACCAGCCGGTCACCCACCTTGAGTGGGCTGTCGCCGCGCCAGAAGATCTGGCGCGTCGCCGGCCACTTGCCCATGTTGGCCTTCTCCTGGTGCAGCGTCTTGGCCAGCGTGAGGCTGACGGGAAAGCCCTTGTCCGCCAGCGCGATGGCCGGGGCGATCACGCGCGACAGCGGCAGCGTGCCCCAGTTCTTGAGCGCATGCTCCATGCCCGCCACCGTGCCCGGCACGCCCACGGCATAGGGCGTGTACAGGGACTTGCCGTCCACCACGTTGCCGCTGGCGTCGAGGTACATGTCGCGGGTGGCCTTTTGCGGCGCCACTTCGCGGAAGTCGAGCGCCACGTCCTTGCCGGTCTTGGCGTCGTGCACCATCATGAAACCGCCGCCACCCAGGTTGCCCGCATTGGGCAGCACCACGGCCAGCGCGAAACCGATGCCCACCGCGGCATCCACCGCATTGCCGCCGGCCTTGAGGATGTCCAGGCCCACGCGCGAGGCCAGTTCCTGTTCGGTGGAGACCATGCCGTTGCGCGCCACCACCGGGTGGAACACATCCATGTCGAAATCGTAGGAATTGCTGGCGGCGCGGGCCGCGGCCGTCTGCTGCACGGCCTGCGGCGCGGCGGCGGGCGCTCCCTCGGCACTGCCAGGGCCGGCCGTGGGCACGTTGGTGCAGGCAGCCAGGCTGGCCAGGGCAAGGGCCAGGCTGCTGGCCAGCAGCGTGCGTTGGATAGGGTTCATGCTCTCTCCTCGTTATGAATCGGTGGACGCCCAGCGGCGGCGCCGTGGCGAGTGTAGAGAAGTTGCCTGCCGCTTCCCTGTGGCCGCGCCTGTTGGCGCACCTCCCATTTGCATTTGCGAACGTCTGCGTTGAAAAGTTGCACTTTGACAGGGAACTCTGGCCCTAGCATGTCAGCAGGTTTCCGCCAGGAAGAATGTTGGCCGTGGTCGCGGCCCTCCGGCGGGCCTTCCTTTCAACCACGGAGGTGCGACATGGCGATGAAATCCTTACTGAAGAAGCTCGTGCTGGGCGGCTGCCTGCTGGCGGCCAGCAGCCTGTCCTGGAGCTACGCGATCGATGCCGGCAAGGTGGTGGACGACAACGGCAATGCCGTGCAGCTGCGCGGCGTGAACTGGTTCGGCTTCGAGACCAACACCAACGTGGTCCACGGGCTGTGGGCGCGCAACTGGAAGGACATGATCACGCAGATGCAGGGCCAGGGCTTCAATGCCGTGCGCCTGCCGTTCTGCCCGCAGACGCTGCGCGGCACGCCGCCCAACAGCATCGACTACGGCCGCAACGCCGACCTGCAGGGCCTGAGCGCCCTGCAGGTGCTGGACAAGGTGGTGAACGAGCTGAGCAGCCGCGGCATGTACGTGCTGCTGGACCACCACACGCCCGACTGCCAGAGCATTTCCGAGCTCTGGTACACCGGCTCGTACAGCGAGCAGCAGTGGATCACCGACCTGACCTTCGTCGCGCAGCGCTACGCCAGCGTGCCCGGCGTCATCGGCCTGGACCTCAAGAACGAGCCGCACGGCGCCGCCACCTGGGGCACCGGCAATGCCGCCACCGACTGGAACCGCGCGGCCGAGCGCGCCTCGGCCGCCGTGCTGCAGGTGGCGCCCCGCTGGCTGATCGTGGTGGAAGGCGTGGCGGAGAACCCCAGCTGCTCCAGCAGCGGCGGCCACTGGTGGGGCGGCAGCCTGGAGCCGCTGGAGTGCACGCCGCTGAACATTCCGGCCGACCGCCTGCTGCTCGCCCCGCACGCCTACGGGCCGGACGTGTACGGCCAGCCGTATTTCGGCGCCTCCAATTTCCCCGACAACCTGCCCGCCATCTGGGAGCAGCACTTCGGCCGCTTCGTGCAGGCCGGCCACGCCGTGCTGCTGGGCGAGTTCGGCGGCAAGTTCGGCCAGGGCGATGCCCGCGACGTGGCCTGGCAGAACAAGCTGGTGGACTACCTCATCGGCAAGGGCATCCGCAGCGGCTTCTACTGGTCGTGGAACCCCAACAGCGGCGACACGGGCGGCATTCTGAACGACGACTGGACGACGTGCGCACCGACAAGGTCACGCTGCTCCAGCGCCTGTGGGGCGACGGCTCCAGCACCCCTCCCACGACGCCGCCCACCACCCCTCCGACCACGCCCCCGACGACGCCACCCACCACGCCGCCGACCACCCCTCCCACGGGCGGCGCCAGCTTCAGCACCCAGGTCATCGTGGACAGCGAATGGAACACCGGCTACTGCGAGCGCGTGCAGGTCACCAACACCGGCGGCGTGGCGGGCGACTGGGCCCTGAACCTGACGATCACCGGCACGGTCAACAACCTCTGGAACGCCGTGTGGTCGCAATCGGGCAGCACGCTCCACGCGTCGGGCGTGGACTGGAACAAGACGCTGGCCCCCGGAGCGAAGGCGGAATTCGGTTTCTGCGCGGCGCGTTGACGCGGCGGGCCTTCAACGGCTTCGATAATCCATAAAAATGCCGCCCGGAATATGGGGCGGCAGCATTTTGAAAATCACCCTGCACCGCCCCGCCGATCGTTGGGATCGGCGGGGCGGTGTGCTTTGTCAATCCTTGGTGGGATTAATCGGCGTGAAAGCGCAGGCCCTGGTTGATCGCGCAACGGTAGGCCAGCGGTTCGGCGCGCTGCTGGTAGCCGGGCAGGTCGAAGACGAACATGGTGAAGTCGATGGTGCCGTCCGGGCGCACCTGGTAGCGCAGCAGCTGCTGGATCGGCAGGCCGTCGCGGGCGACGGTGAAATGGGCGTCGCTGAAGGACAGCGTGCCGTCTTCGACGATGCGGTAGGCCTCGATGCGCAGGCCGCCGCGCGTGCGGCTCGGGGTGGCGTTGGCGGAGTTGGGGGTGCACAGCGAGAGGTCGATGGCGACCGACACCGCGTCCCCGGCGGCCAGCGCCTGCTGGATGTCGGCCGGATTATCGAGCCGGCTTTTGGCGCTGGCCGGCAGGGCCATCAGGGAAAGCGAAGAAGCCAGCAAAACGGCGGCAAGGCGTTGCATTGGAAAAACCTCCATTCATGGTTTTGAATATATCGGCTTGAAAATTCAAGCGTGGCGATGATATCCAAGCCATGGCAGGAAAATCGCCCGGATTTGTATGCCAAAAAGCATTTTTGTAAATGTCCGAAAGATATTCGGACAAACTGCCTGGGGTATGCGGCAGGCGCGCCGTGCGGGCCATGGCGGCCATGCATACTCGGCGGGTCGTCCGCTCGCCGCGCTGCCGGCGGGGGCGGTTTCCGATCCCTTCAATCCACCCCAAGGAGATGGCCCATGGGCCTCAGCACCCACGTTCTCGACACCATGCACGGATGCCCCGCGGCGGGCATGGCCGTGGCCCTGTATGCCACCCATGGCGAGGCCGCCACGCTGCTGCAGCGGCTGGTGCTCAACGCCGATGGCCGCACCGATGCGCCGCTGTTCGACAACGCCAGCCTGCGCGCGGGCACCTACCGCCTCACGTTCGACGTGGCGGGCTATTTCCGCAGCCGGGGGGTGCAACTGCCCGAGCCGAACTTCCTGAACCAGGTGAGCCTCGATTTCGGCGTGGCCCACGCGGACCAGCACTACCACGTGCCGCTGCTGGTCAGCCCGTGGAGCTATTCCACCTACCGCGGCTCCTGAGCGCGGGCCGCCGGGCGGGCCGGGCGAAGGCCCCGCTCAGAGCTGGCCCTCGGTCAGCGTGTCGAGCTGGAAGCGCCCGGATTTGTGCCACAGCCAGGTGTCGGTGTAGGTGACCTTGCCCATCCGCGAAGGCACGGGGTAGGGCGCGGCGGCGCGCACGGTGCGCTCGATCTCGGCGATCACCTCGGGCGCATGGCGCGGCGCGCGCATCCAGTTCAGCCGGGTCACGCGGCCGGCGCGGTCGATGTCCACCTGCAGCGTGCCGATGGCGTACAGCAAGGGCGGCAGCTTGCCCTTGTAGATGCGGTGGGCGTTCAGGCCGTACAGGTGGGTGGCGGCGTCCTGGCGGTAGGCGCGGGGCGTTTCGGCGGCCGAGGGGCGCGCGGAGCCTTGCTCGGCAGGCACCGGGCCCACCACCTCCTTCTCCAGCGGGCTGCTGGTGTCCGACGCGCCTTGGCGGGCGGGGGTGCCGGTTCCGGTCCCGACGACCGGCAGGCCGCGAGGAGGGATGCCAGGGCGGCCATGACGCTGGCCGCCAGCCACCGGCCGCGCGGCCGGCGAGGAAGCCGTTCAGGAGAAGGGGTGGGCATGGGCAGGTCTCGCTGTGGCTATGCTGTGCGGTGCCCGTGCTGCCGTTGCGCGGGGCGTACCGGAGGACTCGGATGGTGATGGCGGCGTTGCATCGTTTGCTGGAGGGCTTGGCGCACGGCCCGGCCTGCATGGTGGAGGTGGAGTCTACCCAAGGCTCGGTGCCGCGCGAAAGCGGTGCGTGGATGGCCGTGCTGGCCGATGGCCTGGCCGGCACCATCGGCGGCGGGCGGCTGGAGTTCGATGCCATCGCGCAGGCGCGCCGCCGGCTGGCGGGCGAGGGGCCCCGCCGTGCTGCGTTTTCGCGCTCGGTCCCAG
>NZ_BAAJYR010000061.1:0-17335 GCF_057546605.1 Acidovorax sp. KPB24-03
CACCTCGCGCTGGAAGGCGACGGACGGCACTGGTACGCCACCATCGTCTCGGCCGAGTTCGAGGGCAAGCGTGCCATCCAGCGCCACCAGCGCGTCTATGCCACGCTGGGCACCCGCATGCAGACCGACGAGGTGCATGCGCTGTCCATGAAGACCTTCACGCCCGCCGAGTGGGCCGCGCAGGACGCCTGACGGCCTGCGGTTGGTTGCCCACTTTTTGATAGCTATATGCCCTAGTGTTGATTGTGCTGGTGGCCATTTTGGCTTGAACCCCTTCACGGGGTCACCCGGGCGACTGCCTGCGCCCGCGGCGCCTTCACAATGGCCCGATGACCTCACACAAAGAACACATGCTGGCCGGCCGGCTCTACCACGCCGGCGATCCCGAACTCCAGGCCGACATGGCGGCCAACAAACGCTGGCTCGTGCGCTACAACGCGGCGATGGCCGCAGACCCCGCCGAGCGGCGCGCGCTGCTGGCCGAGCACCTGGGCTCGGTGGGCGAGGGGGCCGTGGTGCGCCCGCCGTTCCACTGCGACTACGGCTTCAACATCCACCTGGGCACGGGGGTGTTCCTCAACTTCAACTGCGTGATCCTGGATGTGGTCGAGGTGCGCATCGGTGACGGCACGCAGATCGGGCCGGGCGTGCAACTGCTCGCGGCGGACCACCCGCGGTCGCCGCAGGAACGGGCCCAGGGCCTGGAGTTCGGCCGCCCGGTGACCATCGGCCGTAACGTGTGGATCGGCGCCGGCGCCCTGGTGATGCCCGGCGTGACGGTGGGCGACGACGCGATCATCGGCGCGGGCAGCGTCGTCACGCGCGATGTGCCTGTCGGCGCCACCGTGGTGGGCAACCCGGCCAGGGTGCTGCCGCCGCGCCAGGGCTGAAACACCGGCGCGGGGAGACGCCCGCCTCGCATGCCCCTTCGCTTGTCAGTTCTTTTTCATGCAACTAATAATGTTGCATGAAACAAGACAGCAAGTTATCCGGCGTTCTCCACGTGCTGCTGCACATGGCCGAGAACGACACCCCGTCCACCTCCGAATCGCTGGCCCAGGCCATGCACACGCATCCCGTCGTCGTGCGGCGGGTGATGGCGGGCCTGCGCGAGGCGGGCTTCGTGGCCTCGGCCAAGGGCCATGGCGGCGGGTGGGTGCTGTCGTGCCCGCTGGAGGAGGTGAGCCTTGCCGACATCCACCGCGCCGTGGGCGAGCCGCCGTTCCTGGCCGTCGGCCACCGCACCGAGCGCCCGGAATGCCTGGTGGAGCAGGCGGTGAACGCTGCGCTCGACGGCACTTATCGAGAGGCCGAGGCGCTGCTGCTGGCGCGCCTTGAGCAGATCACCCTGGCCGATCTGTCGCGCGATTTCCACCGCCGCTTCGCCCAGAGCGGCCTGTCGATGAAGGAGGTGTCCCATGCGGTTTGATGCCTTGGTCATCGGCGGCAGCTTTGCAGGCTTGTCCGCCGCCATGCAGATCGCCCGCGCCCGGCGCAGCGTGTGCGTGGTGGATGCGGGCGCGCCGCGCAACCGCTTCGCGGCGGCGTCGCACGGGTTCTTCGGCCAGGACGGCGAACGGCCGCAGGACATGATCGCGCTGGCGCGCCGCCAGCTCCTGGCCTATCCGTCCGTCACGTTCAAGGCGGGAACAGCCACGCAGGCGCGCGCCACCGGCCCGCTGGCCGAAGGCGATGATGGTGGATTCGCCGTGACGCTGGATTCGGGCGAGTCGCTGGCCGCGCGCAAGCTGCTGCTGGCCACCGGCGTGCGGGACGAGCTGCCTGCCGTCGATGGCCTGCGCGAGCGCTGGGGCGCCACCGTACTGCATTGCCCGTATTGCCACGGCTACGAGGTCGGTGGCCGACCGCTGGGCACGCTGTACGCCGCGCCCGCTTCGGTGCACCACGCGTTGCTCGTGGCCGACTGGGGCCCGATGACGCTGTTCCTGAATGGCCACGAGGCGCCCGATGCCGAATCGCTGGCGCAACTGTGTGCCCGCGGCATCGCCCTCGAGCCGGCGCGCATCGCGGGCCTGGAAGGGGTCGCGCCCGCCTTGTCCGCCGTGCGCCTGGAGGACGGCCGCCGCGTGCCGATCGAGGCGCTGTTCGTGCCGCCGCGCACGCACATGGCCAGCCCGCTGGCCGAGCAACTGGGCTGCGCCTTCGACGAGGGGCCGGCCGGCCTGGTGATCCGCACCGATGCCACGCAGCAGACCACGGTGCCCGGTGTGTTCGCCGCTGGAGACGCGGCCATGCCGGGCCACAACGCGACGCTGGCATCCGCCAACGGGCTGATGGCGGGCGTGTGGCTGCACAAGGCGCTGGTGTTCGGGACGTGATGCCCGGGCGCCGGAGGACGGCCTGAAAGCGTGGGAGGGTAGACGGGAAGAAGGGAAGGGGGGGCGGCGCTGCGGCGGCCGCCTCGCCATGGGCTGCTAGGCCCCGCTGCCGCAGCGCGGAGCCGCCCCGCCGCTCAGAGAATGATCTTGAGCAGCACGAAAACGACGACGCCGGCGCCCACGCACATGAGCACGCGCTTGCCCTGCGGCATGGGGTTCTTCTTGAGCGAAAAATAGGTGCCGACGCCTGCGCCGATCGAGATGCCGAGAATGGATGCAACGGACATGGGATTCCCTCTGAAGAGTGATGAATGGGTAGGAAGGGGAGGGAAGGTGCGGCCTGCGGCGTCAACCGCATTGCGCTGGGAAAGGCGCGAGTCTAAAGAGCACGGCGCCGCAGACCTGTAACCTCCGGTAATGCGCTCGGACATGGTTGCCAGATTGCTATATGAATGATAGCTATCTGCCGGCGTGGAATCTGCGCCGGGGCCCTGCCGAAGCAAGGCCCGCCGCGCCGCGTTCAGTCCTCTTCCGACTCGCCCAGGAATCCGCCGCTCTGGTGGCCCCAGAGCCGGGCATACACACCGCCCTGTGCCAGCAGCTGTGCGTGCGTGCCTTCTTCGATGACCTGCCCCGCATCCAGCACGATGAGGCGGTCCATCGCGGCGATGGTGGACAGGCGGTGGGCGATGGCGATCACCGTCTTGCCCTGCATCAGCCCGTCCAGGCTCTGCTGGATGGCGGCCTCGACCTCGGAGTCCAGCGCGCTGGTGGCCTCGTCCAGCAGCAGGATGGGCGCATCCTTGAGCATCACCCGCGCGATGGCCACGCGCTGGCGCTGGCCGCCCGAGAGCTTCACGCCGCGCTCGCCCACGTGGGCGTCGTAGCCGCGACGGCCCTGCAGGTCGGTCAGCGTGTCGATGAAGTCCGCGGCCTGCGCTCGAAGGGCGGCCGCGTGCAGGTCCTGCTCGCTCGCGTCGGGCCGGCCGTAGAGGATGTTGTCGCGCATCGAGCGGTGCAGCAGGGAGGTGTCCTGCGTGACCATGCCGATCGCCTGGCGCAGGCTGTCCTGCGTCACGTGCGCGATGTCTTGCCCGTCGATCAGCACGCGGCCGGTCTGCACGTCGTGAAAGCGCAGCAGCAGGTTCACCAGCGTCGATTTGCCGGCGCCCGAACGGCCGATCAGGCCGATCTTCTCGCCCGGCCGGATGGTGAGGTTCAAGCGGTCGATGACCGGCTTGCCGCCCTGGTAGGCGAAGGTCACGTTGTCGAACCGCACCTCGCCGCGCGGCACGGCCAGGGGGCGCGCATCGGGCGCGTCCACCACCGTGCGTGGCCGGGTGAGGGTGTTGATGCCGTCCTGGATGGTGCCTACGCTCTCGAACAGCGTGGTCATCTCCCACATCACCCAGTGGGCATGGCCCGACACGCGCAGCGCCATCGCGGTGACGGCCGCCACCGCGCCCGCGCCCACCTGGCCCAGCGACCACAGCCACAGGGCCGTGCCGCAGGCGCCCATCATCATGGCCACCACCAGGATGTGGTTCACGATCTCGAAGCGGCTCACCAGGCGCATCTGCGCGTAGCCCGTGTGCTTGAACGCATCCATGGCCGCGCGGGCGAACTCGGCCTCGCGCCGGGTGTGCGAGAACAGCTTGACGGTGGCGATGTTGGTGTAGGCGTCGGTGATGCGTCCGGTCATCACCGACCGCGCATCGGCCTGCGCCTTGCCCACCTGACCCAGGCGCGGCACGAAGTACCAGCACGCCAGGCCGTAGCAGACGATCCACACCAGAAAGGGCACCAGCAGCCGCAGGTCGAAGCCGGCGGCCAGCAGCAGGATGGTGAACAGGTACACCCCCATGCCGATCACCACGTCGGTCGTGGTGAAGATCATGTCGCGCACGGCCAGGGCCGTCTGCATGATCTTGGTGGTGATGCGGCCCGCGAACTCGTCGGCATAGAAGGCCATGCTCTGGCCCAGCATCAGCCGGTGGAAGTTCCAGCGCAGGCGCAGCGGGAAATTGATGGCCAGCGTCTGGTGCTTGACGCTGGTCTGCACCGCCACCAGCACGATGCTGCCCAGCAGCATGCCGATCACCAGCGCCAGCGTGCCCCGGCGCTCGGCCCACAGCGCCGCGGGGCTGACCTGGGTGAGCCAGTCCACCACATGGCCCAGCACGGCGAACAGCAGGGCCTCGTACACCGCGATGGCGGCCGACAGGCCCGCCATCATCACCACGTAGCGGCGCAGCCCGCGTGTGCCGGACCACACGAAAGCCATGAAATCCTTGGGGGGCAGGGTGGGTTCGTTGCCGGGGTAGGGGGGAAGTCGCTTTTCGAAAAACTCAAACACAGGCTCAACTCCTTGGGCCGCCATCGTAAGGGGCCGCCGTCGGCCGTGTGCCCGCGGGGTCTTGGCGCTGCCGTTTCGCCATCCCGATCCTTCGATCGTGTCCGACGTGGTGCGCTTCGGGCCGCTGCATAGAATCCCCCGCAGAGCGGCCTGGGCGAACGGCGGGCGCGCCCCCCGGGTCCTGGGCGCTCCTTCTTTTGCCCTCTTTCCTGCCGTCGATCAATCTTTTGGAACAAAGGCTTTCATGCTTGCACCGCAGCAGTGGATTTGGGGCGTGGTCGCCGTGGCGACCAGTGCGGTCATCCTTCGCCCCTGGCGCCTGCCCGAAGCGGTGTGGGCCGTGGCGGGCGCGCTGGCGCTGGTGGGTTTCGGGCTGCTGCCGGCCAGCCAGGCCTGGAGGGGCGTGCTGCGCGGCGAAGACGTATACCTGTTCCTGGCCGGAATGATGCTGCTGTCGGAGATGGCGCGCCGCGAAGGCGTGTTCGACTGGCTGGCGGCCCTGGCGGCCCGCCGTGCCGGCGGCTCGGGCAGCCGGCTTTTCACCTGGGTCTATCTGGTGGGCACGCTGGTCACCGTGTTCCTGTCCAACGACGCGACCGCGGTGGTGCTGACCCCCGCGGTGTTCGCCGTGGCCCGCGCGGTGGGAGCCTCGCCGCTGCCTTACCTCTTCATCTGCGCCTTCGTCGCCAATGCGGCGAGTTTCGTGCTGCCCATCTCCAATCCCGCCAATCTGGTGCTCTGGGGCGGGCACATGCCGCCGCTGCCGCAGTGGCTGGCGCTGTTCGCGCTGCCTTCGCTGGCGTCCATCGCCGCGACCTTCCTGGCGCTGCGGTTCGCGCTGCGCCACCGCATCGACGCCACCATCCGCACCGAAGTGCCTCCCAGCCCCTTGAGCCGCGGCGGCGCCCTGGCGGCCGCCGGGCTGGCCGTGTCGGTGGTGGTGCTGGTGGCCTGCGCGTGGTTGCGCGTGCCGCTCGGCTGGCCCACGCTGGGGGCGGCACTGGTGACCTTGGCGCTGCTGCGCATCGGGTGCGGCAGCGCTGTCTGGCCCACGGTGCGCTCGGTGTCCTGGAGCGTGCTGCCGCTGGTGGCGGGGCTGTTCGTGTTCGTGCAGGCCCTGGAGTACACCGGCGTGGTGGGGCTGCTGGCCGATGCCTTGCGCAAGGCGGCCACGGCCTGGCCGGGCGGCGCGGACGTGGGGGTGGGCGCCTTGCTGGGCATCGCCGCCAATCTCGTCAACAACCTGCCCGCCGGCCTGCTGGCGGGGGCGGCGCTGGATGCCGCGAACGCCTCGCCGTCGATGCGGGCCGCGGCCCTGATGGGCATCGACATCGGGCCCAACCTGTCGATCACCGGTTCGCTGGCCACACTGCTGTGGCTGGCCGCATTGCGGCGCGAAGGCCAATCGGTCAGTGGCTGGCAGTTCCTGCGGCTGGGCGCCTGGGTGATGCCCCTGGGGCTGGGTGCGGCGCTGCTCACCCTGTGGATCACGCACGTCGCGCTGCGCTGACCGGCTGTGTCAACGCGGCCGTCCGGCCGTTGCCCAAAGGCCTATCGGTACACCACGGTGATGCGCGGCACGGCCTTGACCCCGGGCTGGCGCGAGAGGAAATCCGACAGGAACGCGATCAGGCTCTTTTCGCACAGCGCCATCACGGCCGGGTCCGACGCCATGGCCGCGCCTTGCTTGGCCGCGCGCTGCGACGCCTCCTGCGTGAGGCGGATGACCGCGCCCTTGTTGTCGGTCAGCAGGCCGCCCGACAGCACGCGGTGGCGCAGCTGGCTGATGGCCGGGGTCGCCACCAGCGTCGGCTTGGCCAGGTGGATCTCGATGCCGGCCGGAGTGCTGCGCAGCTCGTAGCTCTGGGGCCGCAGGTCGTACCCGAACGAGTACCAGATCGCCACCACGCCTGTGGAGGCCAGGCCCAGCACGGACTTTTCGACGATCTGGGTGGTGCCTTCCTCGCGCACCACGGTGGCCGCCATGAGCTTCATCTGCTCCGACAGCGATTGCTTGCCCACCGTGAGGTAGTCGGTGTAGCGCGTGTAGCCCAGCAACTGCTCGGTCTTCTGGCTCACCTCCTGCTGCAGCTGCGCGACCTGGGCGCGCGCGGCGCGCATGCGTCCCTGCGCCACCCACCAGGCCGTGGCGGCGATGGCGGCCAGCATGGCCAGCAGCAGGGTCAGGAGGGTGAGGCGGGCACGTGACATAAGCAAGGAAGAGGCGAAGAAGGTGCGAAGAAGGCCGGGCAGGACAAGGCGCAGAGCATAGCCGGCTGCCGCGACAGGTCTGGCCGCGAGGGTGGGCCCATGCCGCGCATGGGTTTTCGGAGGACGCATCCGCAGGCATAATTGAGAACCAATCGCATTTTGAAATCGAGGCAAACGATGGCTGGCAGCACTGCAGCGTCCCGCCTGCATGTCGTCTCGCGCATCGCGGCCGGCATGCTGGGCGGCTACGCATTCACCTGGGGGTTCATCGCGCTGTGCGTGGGCCTGGCATTCGCGGCGGGCATGCCATTCCACGATGCCGAGGCCATGGGCTACATCGTGGGCTTCATCGTGTTTCTGGTGGCCTTCCTCTGGGCCTTTTCGGATTCCCGGCTCGGCCGTGTCTGGCTGGTGCTGGCGGGTGGCGGCGCCCTGATGGCCGGCACCGCGTCGCTGGTGCAGATGGCGCTGATCTGACCGGCCCCCTGTGCCGGCGGTTTTCGTGTCCGTCCCGTTGCCCTGTCGGTCCTGTCTGTGCTGTCTGTGCTGTCTTTAGCGGAAAGGCATTCGTCCCGTGTTCCAGAACTTTCGGCTCACCATGGCCTGGCTGCACACCTGGTTCGGCCTGGTGCTGGGCTTCGTGCTCATGGTCGTTTTCTTCTTCGGCTCGCTGTCGGTGTTCGACCGCGAAATCGACCGCTGGGCCATTCCCGAAACCCGGTTCGCCCCGCAGCCCATGCCGTCGTTCGACCGCGTGCTGCAGCCGGCCTTCCAAACCATGACGCGGCCCGATGCCGCCAACCTCGAGGCGGCTCGCAGCCGGGTGAACGGCCCGCTGGCCGACACCTTCCCCATCGTGAACAGCTGGGGCGCCTACACCACCCACCGCGATCCGGTGCTCGGCATGTTCGCCAGCTTCGCCCTGCCCAATGCCAAGGACGCGGACGACCAGGTGTGGGGCACGCGCACCATCGACCCACGCAACGGTAATCCGCTGCCGGACGACCACCTCAAGATCGGCAGCCGGTTCTTCTACCCGCTGCACTACAGCCTGCACCTGGAATGGAAGAGCCTGGGCTACTGGATCGTGGGCTTCGCCGCGCTGATGATGCTGGTGGCGCTGGTCAGCGGCGTGGTCATGCACCGCAAGATCTTCCGCGAGATGTTCACCTTCCGGCCGCGCAAGCACACCCAGCGCAGCGTCCTCGATCTGCACAACCTGACCGGGGTGGTGGCGCTGCCGTTCCATTTCATCTTCGCGCTGTCGGGCCTGGTGATCTTCGGCGGCATCTACTTTCCCGTCACCGAAACCCAGCTGCATCCGCTGCACGAACTGCATGAGCAGCACGAAGCGCTGGAGACCGGCCTGCCGGCCAAGCGCGCAGGCACGCCCGGTACCCTCGCCTCGGTGGACGCCATGGTGGCCGAGGCCCAGCGCCGCTGGGCCGCCAAGGGCATGGCGGGCGAGGTCGGCTATCTGAACGTGCAGCACGTGGGCGATGCCAATGCCTATGTGAGCGTGTTCCGCGCCGGCACCGACCGCGTCACGCTCACGGGGGAGGGCATCCACTTCAAGGGCGCCACCGGCGAGGTGTTGCGCGAAGACCCGCCGCCCACGGCGATCGCGGGCATCAACAACTTCCTCACCGGCCTGCACCTGCAGCATTTCCGGCACTGGCTGCTGCGCTGGCTGTACGTGCTGGGCGGCCTGTCGGGCTGTGTCTGCATCGCCACCGGCTTCATCTTCTTCGTGGAAAAGCGCAAGCGCCAGCATGCCAGGCAAGGCCTCTCCGGCGCGCGCTGGGTGGACGCCTTCGCGGTGACCACCGTGACCGGCATGCTCATCGCCACCTTCGCCATGCTGATCGGCAACCGGGTGCTGCCGTCCGATCTGCCGGGCCGGGGCACCTGGGAGCAATCCGTGTTTTGGGGCGCCTGGGTGCTGGCTTTTCTGCATGGCGTGTGGCGCACGGCGCCGGTGGGGCAGGGCCGGATGGCGCCCGCGTGGGCCGAGCAGTGCTGGGCCGCGGCCGCGTTGGCGGTGGTTGCCGTGCTGCTGAACTGGACCACGACTGGCGACCATCTGCTGCGCACACTTGCTAACGGCTATTGGCCCGTGGCGGGCATGGACCTGGCCCTGCTGACTGCCGCCGCTTTGGCCCTGGTAGCGGCCCGCAGGCTTCGCCAGCGCGCGCGGAGCGCTGCCGCAACGGTGGGCCGCACCGCCCAGGGCATACCGGAGGCTTCTCGTGCTTGACGCATTGCTTTTGCTGGCCGCCGTAGCGGCAACGTCGCCGGGATGGGGTGGCTGGCACTGTCCATGGAAGTGCACTGGGACGAGGCACTCGGCAACGCCACCCCCCAGTCCCGCCGCACGGCAGTGGCGCTGCGCGTGGCAGGCGCCGCCGCGTTGGTTGGATCGTTGGCTTTGTGTCTGAGCGTGGACCACGGCTCGATGGCTTCGCTGGTGTGGGTGATGGCTCTGGCGGGGGCTGCCTTCGGCATCGCCCTGACACTGGCCTGGCGCCCGCGAACACTGGGAATTCTGGTCCCGTGGGTGCCGGCCGCCACGGGTACGGGCCGCTAAGTGAACGAGCGAACTGCGCTACAAAAAGAAAACCCGCCGAAGCGGGTCGAAAAGTAGCCCAGGAGGGAGGAGGAGATCGATTGATGCGGGCTACTGGAGTCCATGATTCCCATCCCAGCTTAGGTGAGGCTTAAATGCACCGATTCTTGATTCCGCACCGGGGCGGTTAACCGTATTCGATTAGGCAAGGCTCTGGCAAATCACGGCTTCGGTGGGGGCGGTTGAGTTCCTTGTTTTATTTTGGGCAACGCTCTCACTGTGACGCGAGAACGGCGGCGTGGTCGGGATTTTTTCGCAGATGTCCTCAATGCTTCGGTTGCGGTGAAGCGATGCATCAGGTCCATGCCGACCATGGCGTGATCAAAGGATCTGTGTGCCATGACCCCATTTTCTCTTTCTGGAACGCGCGGACGCACTTCGAGTTCGTCTTCACAAGAATCTACTCCGGCCTCATCAAGCGCTCGCGGAGGCAGCAGTTCGACCCGCATCCCGCCGGAACTGCAGAACCTGACGCAGCGCAGATCTCGGCAGGACTCGCCCGAAATTCCTCGGCCTATGACGGCCAGAGCGAGTGTTCCCGGATACTCCAGCAGCAGCGACGACGATGAGCCCATAGACACCCGCGCTTGGCTGGCCAACCTATCGCTGGAGCCACCGCCTCGAGCGGAGAAGAGCCCGGAGCAAAAAACACTGGTTCCGGCAAGCACAATTGGCGGCTTTTACGCAACGTGTTCCAACATCATCGGGTTGGTAGACCATTCCAAATCCAAGCTGCCCTCGCAAGGTCCTGCGCAGTGGTTCGCCGAACCCTACATCCGTGCAAAGGATGGGGTCGTACGCCGTTTTCCCGAAATTCGCGGCCAGTTCGGGCATTTTGCGGAACAGATCAAAAATGGTTTGATTTATGACGCTCCTGCGCAACTGACGACAAAGCGGTTTGCAGGACTGGAAGTCAGTGGTGACGGAAAAAAACCGGTATTTGTCGCGAACGGCGTTTCTGTTCCGGCCATTAAATTCGGGCATTTCAGTGTCTATCCCCTGCCAGGAAACCGATTCATGGTTCCACAGCCTGCCTTCAAAGACTGCTCCGCAGCCTGTGAGCTGATGCTGCTGCTGGACCATGGGAAGGTGGACCTGGAGGATCTGAATTCTTCCAAGGTCTATGCTTCAAACACCGCGCGGGACACCCGCGCCGTCATGCACTCGATTAAGTTGGCCACTGGCCTGGAGCCTTTCCAGGTGACGCACGAGTTAAGCTACAAGAGCAGCCTATTCAGCAAAGACAGAAGCAGAAAAGTAGCCTGGCGTGACTTGGCGGAAAAAATCGACCAATACGGCCCCTGCATTCTCGGCAAGGGGGGCACATGCTGATGCTGGACAACGTCCGCGAGAGCAAGGGCAAATTCTTTCTCAGCATTCGCGATCCATTCCATGGCACCAGCTTGGAGATTCAGGAATCAGCGGAGTTTTTCAACAGCGGCAGCAAGGCCCCGGACCATGGGCAGGTGGAAGCCATTTTCCTGCCGAGCGAAGTGGGCGGATCATCAACGCGCTGACGTTCCATCAGTGGGCAGGTGGCGAGCAATGGCACTGGTGGTGCCTCGCTCTGTCTGCACTCACCGCAACAGAAACACCACCACCACGATCACAGCGCCCAGTGCGATATTGACGCCCACCCAGGTGCGGATGGAAGCCAGCGCCTTGCCGCCCGCGGCCCAGTCGCTCGCCGCCACCGCGCGCTGCAGGCGCTTGAACAGCGCGAACCGCACGTGGCCGAACAGGGCTATCATCACGATGCCCAGCGTGGCCATGATCGTCCAAGACAGCGGCATGGAAAACCGGCCGCCCGACTGCGCCGCGGCACGGGCGACATTGCCGATCATCCACAGCCCGCTGGACAGCACCAGCACGACCGCCACCAGCACCGCCCCCAGAAAACGCTGCAGCACGCCGTGCATCAGCGCCACGCGCTGGGCAGGTTCCAGCGCCTGGGCCGCCGGGCGCAGGAAGAAATGGGCGAAGGCCATGCCCCCCAGCCAAACGATGATCGCCAGGACATGGACCAATTGGAGCGCGTTGTACAGCATGGGAGACTTTCTGAGGGGTTCGGGAGCCGGGACGGTTGCCCGGGCAGGGCGCCAGGGCGGGAGGATAGGGCGCCAACGCGGGTGCAAGCACGGCAATGGCTATGGAAAACGACCAGGCCATTGTTACAAAAAAGAACATTGAGGCTATTGACGCCAAAACCGACGTCGATTGTGGCTATCCTCGTGGGTTATCGTGGACGGATTCCCCGCGCCGCGCCCGGGATTTCCTCCATCTGCCCATGACGCTTCCAAAAGCACTGCGATTGCAACGCTGGCCCTGGCTGCCAGGGGTGCTCTGCGCGCTGCTCGGCATGGCTGTCAGTTGGGCACTGTGGAAGCAGCAGAGCGATTCGGTGGCGCGCATCGCACGCGAGCGGTTCACCCAGGAGGCGCGGTCGTTCACCACGGCGCTGGAGGCCCGCATCGCCTCGCATACCGAACTGGTGGTCGGCCTGCGCAGTTTGTTCCTGGTCAACCCACGGCTGGGGCGCGCCGATTTCGAACATGCGGCGCGTGAGTTGCGCCTTGCCCAGCATTACCCCGGCGTGAAGAACGTGGCCTTCACCCGTTACGTGACGCGTGCCGACAAGGAGGCCTACGAGGCCCGGGTGCGGGCCGATGACCTGGCGCGAACGGGCGCGCCGTCCACATTCGCCATCCGCCCGCCCGGCGACCGGCCCGAATACCAAGTGGCCGACTACATCTGGCCGATCGTGGGCAACGAGTACGTCGTGGGCCTGGATGTCGGCTCGCTGCCGGCCACCATGGCGTCCATCCGCTACAGCCGCGACACCGGGCAGGTCGTGGCCTCGGAACCGTTCGACCTGCTGCAGGAGCGCGACAACCGCGCCGGCTTCGTGATCCGGCTGCCCGTGTTCGACGACGGCGCGGGCGGCGTGCGCCGCTACATCGGCTCGGTGGCCGCCACCATCCGCTTCTACGACATGGTGAAGGCCCTGCAGTCCGAGGGCCAACTTCGGGGCGTGGGCATGTCGGTGCGGGACATCGGCTCCGTGAGCGATGGCTCCGCGTCTTCCGAGCGGACGCTGCTGGCGCTGGAAAGCGGCGTGCGTCCCGCCATGGAGCGCTATGAACGTGAGCTTCGCGTGCACGACCGGCGCTGGCGGCTGACCTTCCAGCCCCTGCAGCCCTTCCTGTCGCGCTCGGAGGCGCAGTTGCCGGCGATGATGGGCGGCGGCGGCCTGCTGGTGACGGCCCTGCTGTCCGCGCTCATCACGCTGCTGGTGCGCCGCCGCACGCAGGCCGTGAGCTTCGCCACCGCCGCAGGCTCGGCCCTGCGCGAGAGCGAAGAGCGCTTTCGCGCCCTGTTCAACCAGGCTGCCGTGGGCGTCGCGCAGGTCGAGGCCAGCAGCCGCCGCTTCGTGCGGGCCAACAGCAAGTTCTGCGACATCCTGGGCTACACCGAGGCCGAGTTGTCGACCAAGACGGTGGGCGAGATCACGCACCCCGACGACCTGGCCGCCGGCGAGTCGCTGATGCAGCAGATTGCCCAGGGGCAGATCGAGGAGTTCCGCTACGAAAAGCGCTACTTCCACAAGGAGGGGCGCGTCATCTGGGCCGATCTCACCGTGTCGCCCATGCGCATGCCCGGCAACCCGGCGCACCATTCCATCGCCGTGGTGCAGGACATCACCGAGCGCAAGCAGATGGAAGAGAGCCAGCGCGACAGCGAGCTGCGCCTGCGCGGCATCCTGTACCGCCTGCCGGTGGGCGTGTGTTTGGTGCGCAAGGACGGCGTGGTGAGCTTTCGCAACGAACGCTTCGTGCAGATCTGCGGCTACACCGCCGAAGACGCCCCCACGGTGGACGACTGGTGGCGCCTGGCGTTTCCGGATGCGGCGCAGCGCGAGCAGGCCATCGCCGACTGGCTGGCCGTGTGCGCCGAGGCGCCGGGCCAGGAGGCCATCGCGCCGCGCGAGCACGCCATCACCTGCAAGGGCGGGCAGCTGCGCACGGTGGACCTGGCCGGCGTGGCGCTGGGCGACGACCGCCTCATCACCGTGGTGGACATGAGCCAGCACAAGGCGGCGGAGGAAGAGATCCGCTACCTCGCTTATTACGACCCGCTCACCCAGTTGCCCAACCGCCGGCTGCTGCTCGACCGGCTGCAGCAGGCCCTGGCCGCCAGCACCCGCAGCCAGCGCTGCGGCGCGGTGCTGATGCTCGACCTGGACAACTTCAAGACCCTGAACGAGACCCAGGGCCATGAGCGCGGCGACATGCTGCTGCGCCAGGTGGCGCTGCGGCTGCGCGACTGCGTGCGGGCCGAAGACACCGTGGCGCGCCATGGCGGCGACGAGTTCGTGGTGGTGCTGGAAGACCTGGGTGACAGCCCCGAAGACGCCGCCGCGCGGGCGGAAGAGATGGGCCAGAAGATCCTGGCGGCCCTGCGCCGGCCGTTCGTGCTGGAGGGCGAGGCCCACCACAGCACGCTCAGCATGGGCGTGACCATCTTCCAGGGTGTGCGCGAGACGGTGGACGAACTGCTGCAGCGCGCCGACCTGGCCATGTACCAGGCCAAGGCCGGCGGGCGCAACAGCCTGCAGTTCTACGACCCGCGGATGCAGGCGTTGGTGGCGGCCCGCGCGGCACTCGAATCGGACCTGCGCGAGGGCATCGCGCTCCAGCAGTTCGAGCTGTTCTACCAGCCACAGATGGACAACGGGCGCATCACCGGCGCCGAGGCGCTGCTGCGCTGGCACCACCCGGTGCGCGGCTTCGTCTCCCCGGCCGATTTCATTCCCCTGACCGAAGAGACCGGACTCATCCTGCCGCTGGGCGAATGGGTGCTGCAGGCGGCGTGCGCTCAGCTGGCGCGGTGGGCGCAGCGGCCGGCGCTCTCGCACCTGGGCCTGTCGGTGAACGTGAGCGCGCGCCAGTTCCACCAGAGCGGCTTCGTGGGTCAGGTGCTGGCGGCGCTGGCGAGCACCGGGGCGGATGGCCGCCGGCTCAAGCTGGAGATGACCGAAAGCCTGCTGCTGCAGGACGTGGAGGACACCATCGACAAGATGGCCCAGCTGCGCGCCTATGGCGTGGGCTTCTCGCTCGACGATTTCGGCACGGGCTATTCCTCGCTCGCCTACCTCAAGCGCCTGCCGCTGGACGAGTTGAAGATCGACCAGAGCTTCGTGCGTGACGTGCTCACCGACCCCAACGACGCTGCCATCGCGCGCACCATCGTCGCCCTGGGCACCAGCCTGGGCCTGCGCGTGATCGCCGAGGGCGTGGAGACCGAGGCGCAGCGCGCCTTCCTGGCACGCAACCAGTGCTATGTGTGGCAGGGCTACCTGCTCAGCCCGCCGCTGCCGGCGGACGGCTTCGAACGCCTGGTGATCGATCACGCCGCGGGCCTGAGCCCGCTGATCGTGTGAGGGGCACCGGCCGGCGCCCGCCGTGCCGCAACGCCTGCGGGCCCGCCGGCCCCTGCCGATCGCTTCGAGCCCTCCCATGTTCGAACTGAAAACCCTGGCGCTGTACGCCGTTACCGCGCTGGCGGAGATCGTGGGCTGCTACCTGCCGTGGCTGTGGCTGCGCCAGGGCGCGAGCCCCTGGCTGCTGGTGCCGGCCGCTGCCTGCCTGGCGCTGTTCGCCTGGCTGCTCACTCTGCATCCGGCCGCGGCCGGCCGGGTGTATGCGGCCTACGGCGGCGTCTACGTGGCGGTGGCCCTCGGCTGGCTCTGGGCGGTGGACGGCGTGCGCCCCACCGCGTGGGACCTGGCGGGCGTGGCCGTCACCCTGGCCGGCATGGCGATCATCGCCTTCGCGCCCCGCGCTGGCTGATGCTACTCTTTTGATAGCTATATGCCCTAGTGCTGATTGCGCTGGAGGCCTTTTTTGATTGAAGCGGCGGCGGCTGTAGGAGCGGGCCGTTTCCCTGGCAGTCGCGCCACCCCGGCACGGTATCATCCGGGGCTTGGCCACGCTGGCCCGCCCGGCGGCGCGGCCGCGCCGTTTTGAGCGCTTCAACGCCCCCAGCCCGCCCACAGACCCGTGCGTCTCAACTCCATCAAACTCGCCGGCTTCAAGTCGTTCGCAGAACCCACCAACTTCATGCTGCCGGGCCAACTGGTGGGCGTGGTGGGCCCGAACGGCTGCGGCAAGTCCAACATCATGGATGCGGTGCGCTGGGTGCTGGGGGAGTCCAAGGCCAGCGAGCTGCGCGGCGAGTCCATGCAGGACGTGATCTTCAGCGGCACCACCAGCCGCAAGCAGGCCAGCCGCGCCAGCGTGGAGCTGGTCTTCGACAACGCCGACCACCGCGCCGGCGGGCAGTGGAACCAGTACGGCGAGATCGCCGTCAAGCGCGTGCTCACGCGCGACGGCAACAGCAGCTACTTCATCAACAACCAGCCCGTGCGCCGGCGCGACGTGCAGGATGTGTTCCTGGGCACGGGCCTGGGACCCCGGGCCTACGCCATCATCGGCCAGGGCACCATCAGCCGCATCATCGAGTCGCGCCCCGAAGAGCTGCGCCTGTTCCTGGAAGAGGCCGCGGGCGTCTCCAAGTACAAGGAGCGCCGCCGCGAGACCGAAAACCGCCTGTCGGACACGCGCGAGAACCTCACGCGGGTCGAGGACATCCTGCGCGAGCTGAACGCCAACCTGGAGCGCTTGGAAAAGCAGGCCGAGGTGGCTGCCCGCTACAACGCGCTGCAGGCCGACGTCACCCTCAAGCAGCACCAGCTGTGGTTCTTGAAGCGCGCCGATGCCGAGGCCGAGCAGGCCAAGGTGCGCGCCGACGGCCTGCAGGCCGTGAACGACCTCGAATCGCGCATGGCCGACCTGCGCTCGGTCGAATCCGACCTCGAAACCATCCGACAGGCGCACTATGCCGCGGGCGACCACGTCAACCAGGCCCAGGGAAAGCTCTACGAGGCCACGGCCGAAGTGGGCCGCCTGGAGGCCGAGATCCGCTACGTGGTGGAAGGCCGCCAGCGCGTGGAACTGCGCCTCGCCCAGCTCGCCGAGCAGATCGCGCAGTGGTCGGCCCGCAAGGAAGAGGCCGAACACGAGATGGAGAACCTCGCCGGCGCCGGCGTGGACGCCGACGAGCGTGCCGAACTGCTGGCCGCCCAGGTTGAGGAACAGGCCCTGCAGCTGCCCGACCTCGAAGAGGCGCTGCGCCAGGGCCAGCAGCGTGCCAACGAGCAGCGCGGCGCCGTGGTGCAGGTGCAGCAGCAGATCGGTGTGCTGGCCGCCGAGCAGCGCAGCATCGACGAGCAAAGCCGCCAGCTCGATGCCCGCCACGAGCGCCTGCGCACCGACCGCAACGCGCTGGCCGCGCCCGACGAGGCGCGGCTGGTCAACCTGCGCGGCCAGCTCGATGCCGCCCAGGAGGGCGCCGAAATGGCCGAGGCCCGGCTGGCCGAGCTGCAGGAATCCGTGCCGCAGCTGGACGAGGACCGCCGCACCCGCCAGCAGGCCGTGAACGTGGAAAGCGCCCGCCAGGCCGACCTGTCGGCGCGCATGGAGGCGCTGAAGGCGCTGCAGGAGAAGGTCAAGACCGATGGCAAGCTGCAGCCCTGGCTGGCGCGCCACGGCCTCGACGGCCTGCAGGGCCTGTGGAGCCGCATCCACATCGAGCCCGGTTGGGAGAACGCGCTGGAGGCCGCGCTGCGCGAGCGCCTGGGCGCCCTCGAAGTCAGCCGGCTCGACAGCGTGCGCGGCTTTCTCGGCGCGGGCGGCAACGATGCGCCACCGGCCCGGCTGGCCTTCTACACCGCGCCGCCCGCCG
>NZ_BAAJYR010000062.1:0-17218 GCF_057546605.1 Acidovorax sp. KPB24-03
AGCCCGCCCTGGCTGAGCCGGTGCACGCACGCACCGCCGCGCCCGAGCCGGCACATACCCCGGCCGCGGCGCCCAGCGCGCGCAGCCGCAAGGTGCGCAGCAACGGCCCCAAGAAGATGTTCGTGCTGGACACCAACGTGCTGCTGCACGACCCGACCAGCCTCTTCCGATTCGAGGAACACGACATCTTCCTGCCGATGATCGTGCTCGAGGAACTCGACGGCCACAAGAAAGGCATGACTGAGGTCGCCCGCAACGGACGCCAGGCCAGCCGCACGCTCGACGCCCTGGCCGCCGCGCAGGGCGCCGACATCGCGCGCGGGCTCAAGCTCGACTCCACCGGCCAGCGCGCGGCCGGCGGCTGCCTGTATTTCCAGACGGCGCCGCTTGACTACAGCCTGCCCACCAGCCTGCCCCAGGGCAAGGCCGACAACCAGATCCTGGGCGTCGTCGAAGCGCTGCGCAAGCTGCATGCCCCGCGCGAAGTCGTGCTGGTGTCCAAGGACATCAACATGCGCGTCAAGGCGCGCGCGCTCGGCCTGAACGCCGAGGACTACCAGAACGACAAGACGCTCGAGGATGGCGACCTGCTGTACTCCGGCCTGCTCGCGCTGCCGGCCGACTTCTGGATCAAGACCGGCAAGAACGTGGAAAGCTGGCAGAGCGGCGTGCACACGTACTACCGCATCGGCGGACCGATCGTGCCGCAGCTGATGATCAACCAGTTCGTGTACTTCGAGGCGCCCGGCGAGCCCAGCCTGTTCGCCCGCGTGACCGAGATCCGCGACCGCACGGCAGTGCTGCAGACGCTCAAGGACTACGGCTCGACCAAGAACGCCATCTGGGGCGTGAACACCCGCAACCGCGAGCAGAACTTCGCCATGAACCTACTCATGGACCCCGAGGTGGACTTCGTCACCCTCACCGGCACGGCCGGCACCGGCAAGACGCTGATGGCGTTGGCCGCGGGCCTCACGCAGGTGCTGGACGAGCGCCGCTACACCGAGATCATCATGACCCGCGCCACGGTGAGCGTGGGCGAGGACATCGGTTTCCTGCCCGGCACCGAAGAAGAAAAGATGGGCCCATGGATGGGCGCGCTGGACGACAACCTGGAATTTTTGGCCAAGGGCGACGGCGGCAACGCGGGCGAATGGGGCCGCGCGGCCACCAACGAGCTGATCCGCAGCCGAATCAAGATCAAGAGCATGAACTTCATGCGCGGGCGCACGTTCCTCAACAAGTACGTGATCATCGACGAGGCGCAGAACCTCACGCCCAAGCAGATGAAAACGCTCATCACGCGGGCAGGCCCGGGCACCAAGATCATCTGCATGGGCAACCTGGCGCAGATCGACACGCCGTACCTGACCGAAGGCTCCTCCGGCCTGACCTACGCGGTGGACCGCTTCAAGGGCTGGCCGCACAGCGGCCACATCACCCTGGCGCGCGGCGAGCGCTCACGCCTGGCGGACTTCGCCAGCGAAGTGCTGTGAGCGGGAGCGCCCGGTAATGGCCGTGGGATGGATGACCGCGCTGAAGCTGGTGCCCTGGGGCGACGTGATCGAGGCGACGCCCCAGATCCTGCAGGCCGCCCGGCGGCTGCTGGGCCAGACGCAGAAAGGGCCGGCAGCCACCGCCGCCGCGCCCCTGCCCAATGGCACGGAGGACGGCCTGGCCGCGCTGCGCCAGCGGGTGCAGGCGCTGGAGGCCGAGCAGCAGGCGTCGGCCGTGCTGATCGGCTCGCTCGCCGAGCAGAACGCCCAGCTCGTGCGCGCGGTGGATGCGCTGCGGGTGCGCAGCCAGCGCCTGACGATCGCCGTGGCACTGACCGGCGTCGCCACCGTGGGGCTGCTGGCCTGGGCAGTGGGCGGCAGCTGACCGGGACTGCACCGCATTCCGGCCGTTTGCTATTTAATTTATAGCAATACGCCCTAGAAGGATATGCGCTGGCGGCCTTTTTGACCCCAGGCGCCTAGAAATCGTCGCCGGAGCCCATGGCGAGGTTTTCGAAGCGCGTCTGGTTTTTCTGGAAGAACAGCTTCACCGTGCCGGTGGGGCCGTTCCGTTGCTTGCCGATGATGACCTCGGCCACGTTCGGCTCCTTGCTGTCCTTGTTGTAGTAGTCGTCGCGGTAGATGAACATGATGATGTCGGCATCCTGCTCGATGGCGCCGGATTCGCGCAGGTCGGACATCATCGGCCGCTTGTCGGTGCGCTGCTCCACCGAGCGGTTGAGCTGCGACAGCGCGATCACCGGGCACTGCAGTTCCTTGGCCAGCATCTTGAGGCCCCGGGAGATCTCGCCCAGTTCGGTGGCGCGGTTGTCCGAGCTGGACGAACCCGAGCCGCTCATGAGCTGCAGGTAGTCGACCACGATCAGTCCCAGCTTGCCGCACTGGCGCGCCAGCCGGCGCGCGTTGGCGCGCAGCTCGCTGGGCGTGAGGCCCGGCGTCTCGTCGATGTGCAGCGACACCGTGCGCAGGCGCTCGATGGCCTCGGTCAGCCGCGGCCATTCTTCGTCGGTCAGCTTGCCGGTGCGCAGGTTGCCCTGGTTCACGCGGCCGATGGAGCCCACGATCCGCACCGCCAGCTGCGCCGCACCCATTTCCATGGAGAAGATGGCCACGGGCAGGCCTTCGTTGAGCGCCACGTGCTCGGCGATGTTCACGGCGAACGAGGTCTTGCCCATGGACGGCCGCGCCGCCAGCACCACCATGTCGCCCGCCTGCAGGCCCGATGTCATGCGGTCCAGGTCGGCGAAACCCGTGGGCACGCCGGTCACGTCCACGGGGTTGTCCGCCATTTCCTGGACGCGGTCCAGCAGGTCCACCACCAGCGTGTCCAGCGACTGGAAGCCCTGCTTCATGCGCGAGCCTTCTTCGCCGATGGCGAAGATCTTCTGCTCGGCCTCATCCAGGATGCGCTCGACCGGCTTGCCCTTGGGATTGAAGGCGTTGGTGGCGATCTCGTCGCTGGCCGTGACCAGCTTGCGCAGGATCGAACGCTCCCGCACGATCTCGGCATAGCGCCGGATGTTGCTCGCGCTCGGCACGTACTGCGCCAGGCTGTTGAGGTAGGCCAGCCCGCCGATCTCCTCCGCCTTGCCCAGCCCCTGCAGCCGCTCGTACACCGTGATCACGTCGGCGGGTTTGCTGGCGTTCACCATGGCGCCGATGGCCGAATAGATGAGCTGGTGCTCATGCCGGTAGAAATCGCCGTCCACCAGCAGGTCGCCCACCCGGTCCCAGGCCATGTTGTCGAGCAGCAGGCCGCCCAGCACGCTGGACTCGGCCTCCAGGGAATGCGGCGGCACGCGCAGCTGGGCGACTTCGCGGTCCGACGCCGGAGCGAAATCCTCGTCGATGGAAAGGGACTCGAGGGTCATGGCAAAAGGTCCTCTCGCGGCGGGCGCGGTGGATTACCGTCAGGCAGATGGGAAGACTGGGATGACAAGTCTGTGGACAAGCTGTTCACAGGCGGTGGGTGACCGGTGCATGGAACAGCAGGCCAGAAACGCGAAAGCCGCCCGAGGGCGGCTTCGCGGTCGATGCCAGAGGCAGCGCTTTTTCGTTAGGCGGTTTCGCCGTAGACCGACACGGTCACGTCCACCACCACGTCGGTGTGCAGGGCCACGCTCACCGTGTTGTCGCCGACGACCTTGATCGGGCCGTTGGGCAGGCGGATCTGCGACTTCACGACCTTGTAGCCTTGCTTGTTCAGCTCTTCGGCGATGTCGTGGTTGGTCACGGAACCGAACAGGCGGCCGTCCACGCCGGCCTTTTGCGTCAGCTTGATGGTCGTGCCACCGAGCTTTTCGCCTTGGGCCTGGGACTCGGCCAGCTTCGCGGCAGCGGCCTTTTCGAGTTCGGCGCGCTTGGCTTCGAATTCAGCCTTGGCGGATTCGGTGGCGCGGCGTGCGCGGCCCGAAGGAATCAGGAAGTTGCGGGCATAGCCGTCTTTGACCTTGACGATTTCGCCGAGGTTGCCGAGGTTCACAACCTTGTCGAGCAGGATGATTTGCATGACTGTTGCTCCTTAGATCTTGTGCTGGTCGCTGTAAGGCACCAGGGCCAGGAAGCGCGCGCGCTTGATGGCGGTGTTCAGCTGACGCTGGTAGATGGCGCGCGTGCCGGTCAGGCGTGCGGGGATGATCTTGCCGTTTTCGGCGATGAAGTCACGCAGCGTGTCGACATCCTTGTAGTCGATCTCTTCCACACCGGCGACGGTGAAGCGGCAAAAGCGCTTGCGCTTGAACAGCAGCGACTGGGTGTTGCGCTTCGGGCGCTTGTCTTTGTTGAACTTCTTGAACGTGGCCATTTTCGGACCTCTTGAAAATTAATCTTGTTGAATATCCTGGATGTGGAACACCAGCCCCTTGCCGTTGCGCGAAGTCGCCAGAAACCCCCGGAAGATCCAGAGGCTGCCGAGCGCCTGTCTTGCCAGCCGCTCCGCGAGCGTGCCGAAGGCAATGGCCTTCACGACCGCCTTGACCTCGCGCTGTGCACCGGCTTCCTGCTGCTGAGACCCGTGTTCGAGCTTCAGATCCAGGGCCGGCAGGCCAGCGGGCGTGTAGCGCAGGGCCTGAGCCTCGGCGATACAGGCGGTGAGGACAACGTGGTTTTCCACTCCTCCAGTCGATGGATCAGCGCTCGCCCGAAGCGGCGAACTCGGCCTGGCTGGCCTTGCGGGCTTCTTCGCGCTCGACGGTCTTCATCATGGAGGAAGGACCCGTGTCGGCCTTCTTCTTTTGAACCGTCAGGTGGCGCAGCACGGCGTCGTTGAACTTGAAGGCATGCTCCAGTTCCGCCATCACGGCCTGGTCGGCTTCGATGTTCACGCACAGGTAGTGGGCCTTGGCGAGCTTGTTGATCAGGTACGCCAGTTGACGGCGGCCCCAGTCTTCCACGCGGTGCACCTTGCCGCCGCCGGCGACGATCATGCCCTTGTAGCGCTCCAGCATGGCTGGAACTTGTTCGCTTTGATCCGGATGGATCAACAAAATGATTTCGTAGTGACGCATGCAAACTCCTTGTGGATGAAACCACCCGCTGCGTCTAGAAGCGGTGTGGCAAGGCAAAGCCGGCGATTATAGCCCCAAGGCCTGTCGCTTGTACACTCACGCCGGCCGAGACCGACGCCAGCCCGACGCATCTGCGTGCAAACGTCGCCTTTTCGCTTGAAATCCGCCGGGTGGCACCCATTTGCCGCGCGTACCGTTCACTTTCAGAAGAAATCGACATGTCCGATCAAAACAATCCAGCCACCGCCTCTCATGGGGACGCCTCCCCCTCTCCTGAAGAAGTCGAAGCCGCGATGGCGGCACATGCCTCCGATGAACTGGGCCGCCTGCAGGGCGAACTGGCCGAGCTGAAGGCCAAGAGCGCCGATCTCGCCGACCAATTCCTGCGCGCCAAGGCCGAGGCCGAGAACGCCCGCCGCCGCGCCGAGGAGGAAATCTCCAAGGCCCGCAAGTTCGGCATCGAGAGCTTCGCGGAAAGCATGCTCCCCGTGGCCGACAGCCTGGCCGCGGCCCTGGCCATCAAGGACGCCACGATCGAACAGTTGCGCGAAGGCTCGGACGCCACGCTGCGCCAGCTCACCTCCGCCCTGGAGCGCAACAAGGTGCTGGCCATCAACCCCAATGCGGGCGACAAGTTCGACCCGCACCAGCACCAGGCCATCAGCATGGTGCCGGCCGACCAGGAGCCCAACACGGTGGTGTCCGTGTTGCAAAAAGGCTACGTGATCGCCGAGCGCGTGCTGCGCCCGGCCCTGGTCACGGTGTCCGCGCCCAAGTAAGCACCCGCCGACCCAAAGAAAAACTGCCGGCGACGGCTTGAAGCCGGCCAAGTTATCCACAAGTTATCGGCATCCAAATCTTTTTCAAAATCTCGGAGAACAACATGGGAAAAATCATCGGTATCGACCTGGGCACCACCAACAGCTGCGTGTCCATCATGGAAGGCAACACCACGCGGGTGATTGAGAACTCGGAAGGCGCGCGCACCACGCCCTCCATCGTGGCGTACCAGGAAGACGGCGAAGTGCTGGTCGGCGCCTCGGCCAAGCGCCAGGCCGTCACCAACCCGCAGAACACGCTGTACGCGATCAAGCGCCTGATCGGCCGCAAGTTCACCGAAAAGGAAGTGCAAAAGGACATCGACCTGATGCCCTACAAGATCACGGCGGCCGACAACGGCGACGCCTGGGTCGAAGTGCGCGGCAACAAGATCTCGGCCCAGCAGGTCAGCGCCGACATCCTGCGCAAGATGAAGAAGACCGCCGAGGACTACCTGGGCGAGCCGGTGACGGAAGCCGTCATCACGGTGCCCGCGTACTTCAACGACGCCCAGCGCCAGGCCACCAAGGACGCCGGCCGCATCGCGGGCCTGGACGTCAAGCGCATCATCAACGAGCCCACGGCCGCGGCCCTGGCCTTCGGCCTGGACAAGCAGGAAAAGGGCGACCGCAAGATCGCCGTGTATGACCTGGGTGGCGGCACGTTCGACGTGTCCATCATCGAGATCGCCGACGTCGATGGCGAAAAGCAGTTCGAAGTGCTGTCCACCAACGGCGACACGTTCCTGGGCGGCGAAGACTTCGACCAGCGCATCATCGACTACATCATTTCCGAGTTCAAGAAGGACCAGGGCGTCGATCTGTCCAAGGACGTGCTGGCCCTGCAGCGCCTGAAGGAAGCGGCCGAGAAGGCCAAGATCGAGCTGTCCAACAGCGCGCAGACCGACATCAACCTGCCCTATATCACGGCGGACGCCTCGGGCCCGAAGCACCTGAACATCAAGCTCACGCGCGCCAAGCTCGAAGCGCTGGTGGAAGAGCTGATCGAACGCACGATCGCCCCCTGCCGCACGGCCATCAAGGACGCCGGCATCAGCGTGTCGGACATCCATGACGTGATCCTGGTCGGCGGCATGACCCGCATGCCCAAGGTGCAGGACAAGGTCAAGGAGTTCTTCGGCAAGGACCCGCGCAAGGACGTGAACCCGGACGAAGCCGTGGCCGTGGGCGCCGCCATCCAGGGCCAGGTGCTGTCGGGCGACCGCAAGGACGTGCTGCTGCTGGACGTGACGCCGCTGTCGCTGGGCATCGAAACGCTGGGCGGCGTGATGACCAAGATGATCAGCAAGAACACCACGATCCCGACGAAGTTCGCGCAGACCTTCTCGACCGCCGACGACAACCAGCCGGCCGTGACGATCAAGGTGTTCCAGGGCGAACGCGAACTGGCCAGCGCCAACAAGCTGCTGGGCGAGTTCAACCTGGAAGGCATTCCGCCGGCAGGCCGCGGCGTGCCGCAGATCGAGGTGAGCTTCGACATCGATGCCAACGGCATCCTGCACGTGGGCGCCAAGGACAAGGGCACCGGCAAGGAAAACAAGATCACCATCAAGGCGAACTCGGGCCTGTCCGAGGAAGAGATCCAGAAGATGGTGAAAGACGCCGAACTGAACGCGGCCGACGACAAGAAGAAGCTGGAACTGGTCCAGGCGCGCAACCAGGGCGAAGCCGCCGTGCACAGCGTGACCAAGAGCCTGGCCGAGCACGGCGACAAGCTCGATGCGGCCGAGAAGGAGCAGATCGAGTCCGCCGTGAAGGCCCTGGAAGACGCGCTCAAGGGCGAGGACAAGGCCGCCATCGACGACAAGACGACCGCGCTGATGACCGCCAGCCAGAAGCTGGGCGAGAGGATGTACGCCGAAGCGCAGGCCGCCCAGGCTGCGGCAGCAGGTGGCACGGAAGGTGCAGCGCCCCAGGGCGGTGCCTCGTCCTCCGCCGGCGCAGCGCCGCACGACGACAACGTGGTGGACGCTGAAGTGAAGGAAGTGAAGAAAGGCTGAGCGCGCTCGCGTGCCCGACTAGCCGCCGCGCCGGGCCCTGCACAGGGGTCAGCGCGGCGTTCCTGTTCCAACCGAGCTCGGAAAGACCATGTCCAAGAGAGACTTTTTACGAAGTTCTGGGCGTTCCAAAGAACGCCTCGGACGAAGAGATCAAGAAGGCTTATCGCAAGCTCGCGATGAAGCACCACCCTGACCGCAACCAGGGTGACGCGGCCAAGCCTGCCGAAGAGCGGTTCAAGGAAGCCAAAGAGGCTTATGAAATGCTCTCCGATCCGCAGAAGCGGGCCGCCTACGACCAGTACGGCCACGCGGGCGTGGACCCGAACATGCGCGGCCCCGGCGGCGCGGGTGCGGAAGGCTTCGGTGGCTTTGCCGAGGCCTTCGGCGACATCTTCGGCGACATGTTCGGCCAGGGCGGGGCGCGCGGGCGCGGCCAGGGCGGGCGCCAGGTCTATCGCGGCAACGACCTGAGCTACGCGATGGAGGTCACCCTCGAAGAGGCGGCCAAGGGCAAGGACGCGCAGATCCGCATTCCCTCCTGGGAATCGTGCGAGACCTGCCACGGCAGCGGCGCCAAGCCGGGCACCAGCGCCAAGACCTGCACCACCTGTGCCGGTGCCGGCACGGTGCAGATGCGCCAGGGCTTCTTCAGCGTGCAGCAGACCTGCCCGCACTGCCGCGGCACGGGCAAGATCATTCCCGAGCCCTGCACCACCTGCCACGGCCAGGGCAAGGTCAAGAAGCAGAAGACGCTGGAAGTGAAGATCCCCGCCGGCATCGACGACGGCATGCGCATCCGCAGCACCGGCAACGGCGAGCCGGGCACCAACGGCGGCCCGCCGGGGGACCTGTACATCGAGATCCGCCTGAAGAAGCACGACATCTTCGAGCGCGACGGCGACGACCTGCATTGCCAGGTGCCCGTGAGCTTCATCACGGCCGCGCTGGGCGGCGAAATCGAAGTGCCCACGCTGCAGGGCAAGGCGGCCATCGACATTCCCGAAGGCACCCAGGCCGGCAAGCAGTTCCGCCTGCGCGGCAAGGGCATCAAGGGCGTGCGGGCCAGCTACCCCGGCGACCTGTACTGCCACATCGCGGTCGAAACGCCGGTCAAGCTGACCGAGCACCAGCGCAAGCTGCTGCGCGAACTGGAGGAGTCGCTCAAGAAAGGCGGCGCCAAGCACTCGCCCAGCGGCGAAAGCTGGACCGACCGGCTGAAAAACCTGTTCAGCTGATCACAGCCAGGCCTTGAACGCCAACGGCGCCTTCGGGCGCCGTTTTTTTGCGTGAATGGGCAGCAAAGCCATCGCATACCACGATGGCTCGCGGTATTTTCATGGGAGAAAATACGGCAACTCTCTGATTCAGAGAATTCTCCAACCACGATGAAAAGCTCCGAGCGCAGTTTTGCGCGCCGAATCGACCTCACCTCGCTGCAGCTCTTCGTGGCCGTCTGCGAGCTGGGAAGCATCGGCCGCGCGGCGGAGCGGGAGTTCATCGCCGCCTCCGCAGTCAGCAAGCGCCTGTCCGACCTGGAAACCGCGGTGGACACCGCCCTGCTCTACCGGCACAGCCGCGGCGTCACCCTCACGCCCGCTGGCGAAAGCCTGCTGCACCACGCCCGCACCGTGCTGTTCGGCCTGGAGCGCATGCAAGGCGAACTGAGCGAGTACGCCGACGGGGTGCGCGGCCATGTGCGCATGCACGCCAACATCTCGGCCATCGTGCAGTTCCTGCCCGAGGACCTGGGGGCCTTCGCCCGCGCGCACAGCCAGGTCAAGATCGATCTGCAGGAACACCTGAGCCCCGACGTGCTGCAAGCCGTGCGCGAGGGCGCGGCCGACCTGGGGCTGTGCCACACCGGCGCCGCCGCCGAACCCGAGGGCCTGCAAAGCCGCCCCTACCGCAGCGACCGCTTGGTGCTCGTCGTGCCGCAGGGGCATGCATTGTCCCGGCATGCTGCTATCAAATTTGAAGCAATCCTCGACTGCGACATCGTCGGCCTGCAGGCCAACAGCAGCATCAGCCTGGCCATGCAACAGGCGGCCGCGCAGGCCGGGCGCCCGCTGCGCCAGCGCATCCAGGTCACCGGGCTGGACGCCATGTGCCGCATGATCGACAACGGCCTGGGCGTGGGCCTGCTGCCGGACCGGGCCTTCGCTTTGATGCGCGGCGTGGGCCGGCTGCAGTCCGTCGCGCTCGACGAACCCTGGTGCCAGCGCGAGCTGCGCCTGGTGGCCCGCGACTTCGACACCCTGCCGGTCACGGCCCGGTTGCTGGTCGAACACTTGGTGCCACCTGCCCCGCCCGAGCCTTCCTAAAATCATCCACCCCACCTGAAACCCACCAAAGAGACCGCCATGGGACGCACCCTGTACGACAAGATCTGGGACGAGCACGTCGTCCACACCGAGGAGGACGGCACCGCCATCCTCTACATCGACCGCCACCTGGTGCACGAAGTGACCAGCCCGCAGGCGTTCGAGGGCCTGCGCCAGGCCGGCCGCAAGGTCTGGCGCGTCAGTTCCATCGTCGCCACGGCGGACCACAACACGCCCACCACCGGCTGGGAGCGGGGCTACGACGGCATCACCGACCCGATCAGCAAGGAGCAGATCACCACGCTCGACAAGAACATCGCCGAGGTCGGCGCGGCGGCGTTCTTCCCGTTCATGAGCAAGCGCCAGGGCATCGTCCACGTGATCGGCCCCGAGAACGGCGCCACGCTGCCCGGCATGACGGTGGTGTGCGGCGACAGCCACACCAGCACGCACGGCGCCTTCGGCGCGCTGGCGCACGGCATCGGCACCAGCGAGGTCGAGCACGTGATGGCCACGCAGACCCTGCTGGCCAAGAAGGCCAAGAACATGCTCATCCGCGTGGACGGCCAGGTCGCGCCCGGCGTGACGGCCAAGGACATCGTGCTGGCCATCATCGGCAAGATCGGCACGGCGGGTGGCACCGGCTACACCATCGAGTTCGGCGGCCCGGCGATCCGCGCCCTCAGCATCGAAGGCCGCATGACGGTCTGCAACATGGCCATCGAGGCGGGCGCGCGCGCCGGCCTGGTGGCGGTGGACGACAAGACCATCGACTACGTGAAGGGCCGGCCGCTGTCGCCCTCGGGGGTGGAATGGGACCAGGCGGTCGCCTACTGGAAGACGCTGCAGTCGGATGCCGACGCGCACTTCGACACGGTGGTCACGCTGAACGCCGCGGACATCGTGCCGCAGATCACCTGGGGCACCTCGCCCGAGATGGTGCTGGGCGTGGATGCCCGCGTGCCCGATCCCGACAAGGAAAAGGACGCCAACAAGCGCGGCGCCATGGAGCGCGCGCTCACCTACATGAACCTGGAGCCCGGCAAGGCGCTGAACGACATCTTCGTGGACAAGGTGTTCATTGGCTCGTGCACCAACAGCCGCATCGAGGACATGCGCGAAGCCGCCGCGGTGGTCAAGAAGCTGGGCCAGAAGGTCGCCAAGAACATCAAGCTGGCCATGGTGGTGCCCGGCTCCGGCCTGGTGAAGGAGCAGGCCGAGCGCGAAGGCCTGCACGAGATCTTCAAGGCCGCGGGCTTCGAATGGCGCGAGCCCGGCTGCTCGATGTGCCTGGCCATGAACGCCGACCGCCTGGAGCCCGGCGAGCGCTGCGCCTCCACCAGCAACCGCAACTTCGAAGGCCGCCAGGGCGCGGGCGGACGCACCCACCTGGTCTCGCCAGCCATGGCGGCCGCGGCCGCCGTGCACGGCCACTTCGTGGACGTGCGCCAGTTCGCCTGAGCGCCCCGGCTGCATTCCATTCACCCCAAGGACACTTGCCGTGAACAAGACCGCCACCCTTCTCACCCTGGCCCTGGCTTGCCTGCTGGCCGGCTGCAACACCGTCAAGGGCATGGGCCAGGACGTGCAACGCGCGGGCAGCGCCATCGAACGGGCCGCCAAATGACCGGCCGCGCCACGCCCCAGACCTCCAGAAAGGACCGCCGCATGAAAGCCGTATGGCCCCTCTTCGCTGCCTGGCTCCTGGGCGGTTCCGCCACGGCCCTGGCGGCCGACCGCGCCTGCGTGATCGAAGGCAACGTGCCCGTCGCCGGCAAAACCGTGGCGGTGAAGGACTGCATGGAGTTCACCGCCGGCATTCCGGCCGAGCAACTCAAGGCGAGCTGCAACGGCCTGGCGCAGACCTCGGCCCAGCTCGGGGGCAAGGCAGGCAAGGTGACCTTCCTCGCGCAGTGCCCCCGGCCTGCCAGTGGCGCGTGCAAGGGGCTGATGGGCCAGCCGCTGGACGCCTACTACTACAACCTGTCGCCCGAAGCCGTGCAGGAAAAACGCAAGGCCTGCGAAATATCCACCGCCGCCATCAAGGGCGGCACCTGGAGCAACGGGCAGTAACGCACCGCTGCTGCCTTCGAGCCCTTTCACGGACACACTCCATGCAGAAATTCACCCTCCACCAAGGCCTCGTGGCCCCCATGGACCGCGAGAACGTCGATACCGACGCCATCATTCCGAAGCAGTTCCTCAAGTCGATCAAGAAGACCGGCTTCGGCGTGAACCTGTTCGACGAGTGGCGCTACCTGGACCACGGCGAACCGGGCCAGGACCCGGCGAGCCGCAAGCCCAACCCGGACTTCGTGCTCAACCAGCCCCGCTACGCCGGCGCGTCCATCCTGCTGGCGCGCAAGAATTTCGGCTGCGGATCGAGCCGAGAGCACGCGCCCTGGGCGCTGGACCAATACGGCTTTCGCGCCGTGATCGCGCCGAGCTTCGCGGACATCTTCTTCAACAACTGCTTCAAGAACGGCCTGCTGCCCATCGTGCTGCCCGAGCCCACCGTGGCGCAGCTGTTCGATGAGGTGCACGCCTTTCCCGGCTACCAGCTCACCATCGATCTGGAGCGCCAAGTGATCGTGCGCCAGAACCGCGACGAGGTCGTGGGCGAAGAGATTCCGTTCGAGGTGAACGCCTTTCGCAAATACTGCCTGCTCAACGGGTTCGACGACATCGGCCTGACCCTGCGGCAGTCCGACAAGATCAAGGTGTTCGAGGCCCAGCGCCTGGCCACCAAGCCCTGGCTGGCCCACACCATGGCGGGCTGATCTGCACGGCAGCAGCCAAACATCAAGTATCCAATCGGCCCGCAGCGCAATAAGCACTAGGGCATATCGCTATCAAAAGAGAAGCAAAGACATGAAAATTGCAGTTTTGCCGGGTGACGGCATCGGCACGGAGATCGTGGCAGAGGCCGTCAAGGTGCTGGACGTGCTGGGCCTTCCGTTCGAGATGGAGTCCGCCCTGGTCGGCGGCGCCGCGTACGGGGCCCACGGCCACCCGCTGCCCGAAGCCACGCTGAAGCTGGCGCAGGACGCCGACGCCGTGCTGTTCGGCGCCGTGGGTGACTGGAAGTACGACAAGCTCGACCGCCCCCTGCGCCCCGAACAGGCCATTCTGGGCCTGCGCAAGCACCTGGGGCTGTTCGCCAACTTCCGCCCGGCCATCTGCTACGAGCAGCTGGTGGGCGCTTCGAGCCTCAAGCCCGAGCTGATCTCGGGCCTCGACATCCTCATCATCCGCGAGCTGACGGGCGACATCTACTTCGGCCAGCCGCGCGGCCGGCGCACGGCCGTGGACGGCCATTTCCCCGGCGCCGAAGAGGCCTTCGACACCATGCGCTACTCCAAGCCGGAGATCGAGCGCATCGCCCACGTGGCGTTCCAGGCCGCGCGCAAGCGCAGCAAGAAGGTCACCAGCGTGGACAAGGCCAACGTGCTGGAAACCTTCCAGTTCTGGAAGGACGTGGTCACCGAAGTGGGTCAGCAGTACCCCGACGTGGAACTGCAACACATGTACGTGGACAACGCGGCCATGCAGTTGGTGAAGGCCCCCAAGGCCTTCGACGTGGTGGTCACCGGCAACATGTTCGGCGACATCCTGTCGGACGAGGCTTCCATGCTCACCGGCTCCATCGGCATGCTGCCCTCGGCCAGCCTCAACAGCAAGAACCAGGGCCTGTACGAGCCCAGCCATGGCAGCGCGCCCGACATCGCCGGCAAGGGCGTGGCCAATCCGCTGGCGACCATCCTGAGCGCCGCGATGATGCTGCGCTTCAGCCTGAACCAGGAAGCAGCCGCCCAGCGCATCGAAGCGGCCGTGCAGAAGGTGCTGGCCCAAGGCCTGCGCACGCCGGACATCTGGAGCGAAGGCACCACGAAGGTGGGCACGGCGCAGATGGGCGACGCCGTGGTGAAGGCCCTGGGCTGACCGTTGCAGCCCGGCACGCGCTGAAGCGGGCCGTTCCTGCCCAAAAGGGTGGCCCGCCGGCCACCCTTTTTTTATCGGTCCAGGCGTTGGCGATCGCTGGTATCAGCGCGCGTCGGTTGCGGCCTGCGGCGCGGCCGATGCCGCGCGAACGAAAGACCGGCGACGCACCCAGAAGGCCAGTGCCCCCACCGGTGCGGAGATGGTGAGGATGAGCGGAGCCTGGGGCCCGGCCTTCGCAAAGCCCGCTCCCAGCAGCTGCAGGCTCAACCACTGCGCGGACCATGCGCCCGTGGTCCAGTCCAGATGGCACTGCACCACGCCCACCGCCACCCCGGCACACCAGAGCCACTTGCGCTTCGGGATCGGCGTGCGGACGCAGACCCACAGCGTATAGACGATCCCGAGCGGAATGCCGATCGCGAGCGCGAGGAACAGGTAATGGCCCGGCGTTTTGCCTTCCAGCGAAAAGCGGTGGGTGGCGGCCAGGGACTGCGACGCCGGCGTCACCTGGAGTGCATTGAAGACGACCGCGCCGTCGCGCTGCTCCAGCATCGCAGAGACGACCAGCCAGGACTGCGGATACTCGTACTCGAGCGTGAGGTGGTGGAAGGTCGCGGAATCGGTCTTCAGAACCTGAACGCCCACCGCCTCGGCGGATTGGGGCGGTCCCGGGGGGATCAATGCCGCCATCCGGCCCAGGTTCTGCCGCAGATCGGCGGTGTGTAACCGGGGCGCCAGCCGGGCCTCGATGGCCGGAAAATCCTGGCGGGCCAGTTCATCGACGGCATCGCGAACCCTCTGCGTCTCCTGCGGCGCGATCGATGCTGGGCTGTCCTGTGAGGCATTGCAGCCGCTCAACAGAGCGGCCAGGGCAAGAAAGGCGGTGGCGACGATGCGCATGCGGTGAGGGACCTTTGACGTGGAAAAAGGCCGGATGTTAAACAACACCTCCCGCCGCCCCTCAAAAAACAGCACCGTCGGCAAAAGGCCTTCCGCTACAATCGCCGCCTATGTTTGCCGCCCGCCCGTTCACCCTGCTGAACACTGCACCCGCCGCCCTGGCCGGTGGGGCCGCGCGCGCAACCACCACCAAAACCACGACCATTAAGGGCTGATCCAGCCTGGTTCGTCGTGCGCCCTTCCTGGCCAGACGAGCCAGGCGAAAAGTCCCGGTCGGGTACTGTTTCTTAAACTGAATAGGGGCGTTGAAATGAGCAAGTTGGTAGGTTTGGTCGGCTGGCGCGGCATGGTCGGCTCCGTATTGATGGACCGCATGCAGGCCGAAGGCGATTTCGGTCTCATCGAGCCCGTGTTCTTCTCCACGTCGAACGCAGGCGGCAAGGCCCCGGCGCAGGCCAAGAACGAAACCACGCTCCAGGACGCCTTCGACATCAACGCCCTCAAGCGCTGCGACATCATCCTGACCGCCCAGGGCGGCGACTACACCACCGAAGTGTTTCCCAAGCTGCGCGACGCCGGCTGGAACGGCCACTGGATCGACGCCGCTTCCACGCTGCGCATGAAGGAAGACGCGGTCATCGTGCTGGACCCGGTCAACCTGCCCGTGATTCAGGATGCCCTGGCCAAAGGCGGCAAGAACTGGATCGGCGGCAACTGCACCGTGAGTTGCATGCTGATGGGCGTGGGTGCGCTGTACAAGGCCGGCCTGGTCGAGTGGATGAGCACGCAGACCTACCAGGCAGCCAGCGGCGGCGGCGCCCAGCACATGCGCGAACTGCTGACGCAATACGGCACGCTGAACGCGGAAGTGCGCTCGCTCCTGGACGATCCCAAGAGCGCCATCCTGGAAATCGACCGCAAGGTCATCGCCAAGCAGCGCAGCCTGTCGGACGCGGAAACCGCCAACTTTGGCGTGCCCCTGGGCGGCAGCCTGATCCCCTGGATCGACAAGGACCTGGGCAACGGCATGTCCAAGGAAGAGTGGAAGGGCATGGCCGAGACGAACAAGATCATGGGCCAGGGCGAAGGCTTCGACACGCCCGCGGTGCCTGTGGACGGTTTTTGTGTGCGGGTGGGCGCCATGCGCTGCCACAGCCAGGCCCTGACCTTCAAGCTGAAGAAGCACGTGCCCGTGGCCGACATCGAGGCCATGATCGCCGCCGACAACGAGTGGGTGAAGGTCGTGCCCAACACGCGCGAAGCCACCTTGAAGGACCTGACCCCCGTGGCCGTGACCGGCACTATGACGATTCCCGTGGGCCGCATCCGCCAGATGGCGATGGGGCCGGAATACATCGGCGCGTTCACCATCGGCGACCAACTGCTGTGGGGTGCCGCCGAACCGCTGCGCCGCATGTTGCGCATCCTGCTGGCCGAATGACGCGGCGGGCGCTGACACCGAGCCGGTGTCAGCGCGTTTAGGCACCAACGTTTTGTTACTGCTCGTTGTCCTTTGACAACATTGCTGCGGTGCACATTGCCCTTCTGAAAGGCGCCCAAAGGTTGCGCCTTGGCTCAGCTTGTCAGTGCAAAACATTGATGCTATTGTGCTTTTTACACATTTTCACGCTTACGCGCGGAACCAAAACTGCCTGAATCTGGCACCTTGCCAGACCGCACAATCCTCTTTTGTTGATGGCACACATGCATCGTTGGAAACTCTCAATCCTGGCCGCCGCGGCCGTCATGTCGGCCGGCCTGTATGCCACCGATGCGAATGCTCTCGCCCTGGGCCGCCTTACCGTGCAGTCCGCCCTTGGCGAGCCCCTGCGCGCCGAGATCGAGCTGCCCCAGATCACTGCCGCCGAAGCGGATTCGCTGCGGGCGGCCCCCGCGTCTCCCCAGGTGTTCCGCGCCCAGGGGATGGAAGTGTCGCCCGCGCTGAACAGCCTGCGCGTGCAACTGCAGCGTCGCAGCGATGGCTCGATGGTGCTGCAACTCACTAGCGACCGCCCCATCAACGACCCCTTCGTCGATCTGGTGCTGGATGCCACCTGGAACTCCGGCCAGATCGTGCGCAGCTACACCATGCTGTTCGACCCGCCGGCCCTGCGCCGTGCGCCGGCCACCGTGACCGCATCGCCCCAGGTGACGCGCCGTCCGCACCGGCCGCTGCACCGGCCCCGCGCACGC
>NZ_BAAJYR010000063.1:0-17113 GCF_057546605.1 Acidovorax sp. KPB24-03
AGCACCTGGGCGGCCACGGTCTGCCCCAGCTTCTGCACCACGCTGCGCCCACCCGCGCCCTGGCGCCAGTCGCCGTCGAGCAGGCCAGCCAATTGCATGGTGAGCGTGCTGGCGCCGCGCGTGCGCTGGTTCCACAGGTTGCCCCAGGCGGCGGCCGACACCGCGCGCCAATCCACGCCGCTGTGCTCGTAAAAGCGCTTGTCCTCGCTGAGCACCAGCGCCGTGCGCAGCGCGGGCGAGACCTCGGCCAGCGGCACCCACTGGCCGCGCCGCACGGTGGCATCGGTGCGCAGGCGCTGCAGCACCTCGCCCTCGCGCGAGAGCACCAGCGTGTCGGAGGGGCGATAGTCCGCACGCACCTCGTTGAAGGTGGGCAAGGCCCAGGCGGCCGGGGCGGCGATGCCGGCCAGACCCAGCGCGAGCAGTGCCCGCCCCACGGCCACTGCGCCATGGCGGGCGGTGGCGGTGCCGATACCGGCGCAGACCTCGTGGCGGCCCCGCCCATTGCGACGCCAGGTGGCGATGCTGCGCACGACCGCGAGAAAGTCCATGGACATGGGAAGAAGGAGGATGGGTCGGAGAAAAGGAGAGCGGAGGCCGGCCCGCAGGCCGGCGGCGACCGGGGATTGTCGCCTCCTCCCGTGACGCCGTTCCACCCGGCGTTGCACCGGGCGATGGCCGCACCCCGGATCGCAGACGCAGGGCGGGCCCTTCCGATTCTCGCGCAGAAGCCGCCGCGCGCCGCGCAGGACCCGAACGGACCCTGGGGACTTTCGCGCATCGCGCCGCACCCTCGTGTAACCTTTGGCGCAACGCCACTTCGCTCCGGCATTGGTCACGGAGCCAGCTGGCGGGTCCTCTCCGGCGGGCCTTGGTGCCATGCCCCAGGGGACCTCCCGCTTTCATGTTCGCCGTGCCCCGGGCCGCAGCCCGCGCTGCGCTGGCGGGCCATTCATGCGCTCTTCCAGAACCATTGCGGCGCACACCGCGCAACTGGGCACCACCCCCTTTGAAAGGCCACTGCTTTGCCTTGCTTTACCGCACCCCGCTTCATGGCCGCTGCCATGGCAACCGCCGCCGGCCTGGCCGGCAGCGCCGCGTTCGCCCAAGCCATGCCGCCGCGCCTGTCGGCCCCGCTGCCCACCACGCAGAACGCGATGATCAACAACACGCAGATCACGACGGACGATTTCCGGCAGGCCTACGTCAGCCAGACTCCGCAGGTGCGGCAGCAGGCCGAGCTCTACCTTACGGGCGTGCTCGACGCCACCGAGGGGCGTGCGTGGTGCGGCTACCCCACGCTCAAGACCATCACCATCGACGAGCGCCTGTTCACCGAGTTGAAGAAGGTCGAAGGCCCGGCCCTGCAGCAGCGCGCCTCCAAAACCCTGGTCGCCATCCTGTCCAAGCAATTCCCTTGCCGGAGCCCGCGTTGACCAAGCCCATCTTCGAGAACCTCAAGTCCCACCACTATTCCTCCGACCGCATGCAGCCGACCCGATTCATGGACGGCGACAGCGTGTACCGCGAGATCGGATACGACATGGGCCAACTGAAGCGGCAGAACGCCGGCTACGAAAACACCTGCGCGGTCCGCATGAGCCTGGCGCTGCTGAAGTCGGGCACCGGCATCACCGGGCGCCTGAAGATCAAGGAGGGCCCGCTCAAAGGCCGGTTCGTGGAGCCGGGCGCGAAATTGCTGGCCGACCAACTCATGCAGCGCGGCGTACTGGGCTACCCGCAGATCCTCACGCCCGACAACGTGCAGGCAAAGATCCAGGGAAAGCGCGGCGTGATCTTTTTCTGGAAGATGGCCAGCTACAACGGCGGCCACATCGATCTGGTGGAGTCCACCAACGCTGCGGCCGTCTGCAGCTCGGCCTGCTATTTCGACTCCAAGGAAATCTGGTTCTGGCCGCTGGACTGACGGGCGGCAGCGCGGGCCACTTTGCGTGGCCGCGCGCCGCGCCCGGGGTCCGTCGTGGCGACCGCGTCGTCAGTTCTTGGTGGCCGCGTCCCAGTGCTCGGCGATCTTGCCGTTCTCGACGCGGAACATGTCGAACCAGGTCGTCGTGTATTTCTTGGTCGGGTCCTGCGGGTCCGTCATTTCGCGCACGAAGCTCAAAATGACCTTGTCGCCTTCGGCCGTGATCGCCACCAAAGGCGCCTTCACGCGCGGCTCGATGGGCGTGGGCGGCACGAACTGCGAGAAAAAGGCGATGAAGGCCGCGCGGCCCGTGGCCACCGTGGGGTTGTGCTGGATGTAGTCTTCGGCCATGTACTTGGGCGCCAGGTCCATGTGGCCCGCCTCGAACACCTCGCGCCAGAAGTTGTAGACCAGCCGCTTGTTCCACGCCAGCCGCCAGTCGTGGCTCATGAGCAGTTGCTCATGGTCCGGCTGCTCCATCACCGGCACCTGGGCGTGGGCCGCCACCGGCAGGACGATCGCCGCCGCGAGAACGCAGCGGGCCAATAGTTGCTTCATGAAACTCCCTTTCAGAATCGATGGACACGGCGGATTTATATCTGTCGGCCGCGCCGGCGGCGCAGGCTTGTCGATCTTTGTGGTGAGGCAATGTTTCAATCCTCAAATTTGCTCAGCGCCCGAGCCGAACGGCACGCGGTGGGGTAGAGCCCCAAGGCTCTCCGGCAGGCCTTCATGGGCCGATCTCAGGCAGGCGCCGGCTCGGCCTGCGGGCCGCGTTCGCGCGACGCCACACGCGCAGCACATGCAGGGCCGCGCGGGCCAGGGCTTCGTCGAGCGCGGTGCGCCAGTCCCTGGCCACCGACGAGACCACCACGGGGCCCGCGCCGTCGGTGCGCAGCTCGATCCGGCAGCGCTTGTCCACCCCGCCCCGGGGGCCGTTCACGTCGGCCAGCTGAATGTCGGCACGCGGCACCTGCGCACTCAGGCGCCGGAGCACGAACCGCACGCGGCGATCGACGGTATCTCGCATCGCGGTGGCTTCGGGATGGCGGGACTGGAAAAAAATGTGCATCAGCGTTCTCCTTCGTTGGAGCAGTCACCTTAGCCCGCACGCCTGCAGGGACACAGCAGTTTTCCTCTGCCGACACCCTCTGAAAAACCTGCTGCCTTGCAGCCAGCCCGTCGGTTGCACGGTTTCGGGTAAACCGATGCAGCCATCTCAGAAAACCTGCTTCTTCCATCGGCCACCCGGCCGCACATTCAAGGCTGTTACCACCACAGGAAACCCCCATGAATCGCCCCATGAAGCCATTGCCCCTTGTCTCCCACCTGCTCTCCTCCCTGCGCGCCCGGGCCCTGCTTTGGCTGCAGCAGGTGTCGCACGGCAGCGGCGCGTTGCGTGCACCGGTGCGCGTTCCCGTGCGGATCGACGCCGCACACCCTGCGCAGCCGACGCGCCACCGCCGCTACCGCGATTGACGCGGCCTGCTCGCCCAACACCGTTCGTCCCCACAACACTTCACAAAGGAACACCCCCATGCGCAGCTACCCCACCAACAGCCCCGAAGCAGCGGCCCGGATCGTCGGCCTGCTGCTGATCTCGGACGGCCACGTCAGCCGTTCGGAAACGGACGCTCTGCAGCGGCTGGACATCGAAGGCGAACTCGGCCTGGCGCCCGGCGACTTCGCCCAGGTGCTGCACGCGCTGTGCGAAGACCTGCTGATGGGGGCGCGCGAGCGCCGCCTGCTGACCGGCAACCTCGACGAAGCGGCGCTGGCCGCCCTGATGGCCGAGGTGACCGAACCCGAACTGCAGCAGCGCGTGCTGCACTTCGCCTGCACGGCGGCGACCGCGGACCACCACCTGGCGGCCGCCGAGGCCTGGATCATGGAAGCCGCGCTCAAGCACTGGCGCATGGGCGAGGCATCCGATGCGCCCAAGGCCGCGCCGGTCGCAGCCGGCCTTTGAACAGGGCCGCGCACGGGCCCGTCGAAGGCTAGGCCGCGGCCACCGCGTGGGCCGCCGCGACCATCTGGCGCACCAGCGGATGGTGCTGCCCGCGGCGCGACCAGATGGCGTGCACTTCCTCGCCGATGTCGGGGCAATCGCCCAGCAGGCGCAGGCCCCGCACCAGCCCCACGTCCTGCGCGCCCAGCTGGCTCACGGGGAACACACCGAGCCCGCGGGCCGCGAAGACCGCGAGCAGCGCGCTGTCTTCGAACTCACCCACCACCTGGGGCCGCACGCCAATGTCCTCGAACCAATGGTCCAGCGTGGACCGCAACGGCGAATGGGACGTGGGCAACAGCACGGGAAGGTCCTGCAGCGACTGGGGGAACCGGTCGCGCGCGTGTTTCCTGACCAGCGAGGCCGGCCCATACCACTGCAGCGTGGACCGCGCGATCCGCTCGCTGGTCAGGCGCTGGGTGGGATTGCGCGGCGCGGCCTGCCCGGCCAGCACCACGTCCAGCTGGTGCAAGGCCAGCTCGGACAGCAGCTCGTCGAACTCGCCCTCGTGGCACACCAGGCGAAGGTGGGGCGTGGCGAGCACCGGCTCCAGCAGGGCATGCGCCGCCAGCTTGGAAATGCCGTCCGACAACCCCACCGACAGCCGGGCGACCTTGGCGCTGGCCGCCTCCCGCACCTCGTCGGGAATGCCCTGCCCCAGCTGGAAGATCTCTTCCGCCCGCGCATAGGCCGCCTGGCCCGCCTCGGTCAGCACCATGCATCGGCCCGAGGGCTTGAGCAACTGGTGGCCCAGATCCTTCTCCAGATCCCGCACCTGCGCGCTGATGGTCTGCACCGCCATCTCCAGGCGGTCCGCGGCGCGGGCGAAGCCGCCTTCCTTGGCGACCATCCAGAAATAGTAGAGATGGCGGTAGTTCAACATGCGGCCCCCGGATCGGAAAAACCGAATGCTATGTTCGATAAAAGCTGGTGTCCATCGAATGCCGCCATGGCCATACTGGGCGCTCGCCCATTCGAAAGGACAACCTCCATGTTTTATGCCATTAGCTGGTTTCTCTCTCTATCGCTTCTCGCTCTCTGGTCGCTGGCCTGCTGGGGCATGCATGCCATGGCGGTCTGGGCGGTGTCCAGCGCAGGCGCGCTGGCCGGGGGCACGTCTGCCATGAATGCTGTGGTGCTGCCGGAGCGGATCAGGGTCTGGATACCGCCCGAGCTGGCCAGGGAGTTGGCGGCCATGATCGCCTCCGCCGGCCCGATGGTTCAGGCGGCGCTTGACACCGTGCCCGCCTTGGCCGGCGCCGTGACCGTGCTGGCCTGGGCCTTGTGGGGCCTGGGCGCCGTGATCTTGCTGGCGGTTGCCTTCGGGGTCCACGTTCTGATCGCGCTGTTCAACGGCCGGCGGACCGTGCACGGCACGCAGCGCGCCACGGTCGTCCAGTAACAGGCCCGAGCCCGGCCCCGGGCGCCCTGCACCGGGGCCGGCCGGTGCTCACTGGTTGGAGATGATGGTGAGCAGATCGCCCCGGACGTCGGGGTTGTCGGTGTACTTCTTGTACAGCGGCGCCATGCGGCGCACATAGGGAGAGAAGTCGGACACAGTCACGAACTGCACGCCTTCCCTGGCCACATTCGCACGGGCCGACACCACCCGCTTTTCCCACAGGTTGCGCATCAGCACGGCGGAGGCCTTGCCCGCTTTCTGGAAGGCCTGCTGGTCCTGCGTGCTCAGCCGGTTCCAGAGCTTGGTGGACACCACCAGGGCCTCGGGCGAGATGGTGTGCTGGTCCAGCAGCATGTATTTGGCCAGCTTGTAGTGGCCGGTCGATTCGTAGGAGACCAGGTTGCCCTCGGCGCAATCGATGGTGCCGTTGCGAAAGCTGTCGAGCACTTCCTTGTAGGGGACGACCACGGGGGTGGCGCCGAGCAGCTTCACCATCTCGATGGAGGTTTCCGACTGCTGCACGCGCACCCGCTGGCCGGCCAGGTCTTCGCGCCGGGTGATCGGCTTGTTGGCGCAGTAGAACGAGCGCGCGCCGCCGTTGTACCAGCCCAGGACCACGAAGCCGGAGGCCTTCAGCTTCTCGGACAGGCGCTCGCCCATGGCGCCGTCGAGGTAGCGGAACATGTGGGCGGCATCGCCGAACAGGAAGGGCAGGTTGAACGCCTGCAGGCCCGGCGCGGCCTCGGCCAGCGGGCCCAGGTTGAATTCAGCCAGGTCGATCTCGCCGGCCTTCATCATCGTGACCGCCTTGCCCTGATCGCCCAGCACCGCATCGGAAAACAGCTTGATGTTGTATCGGCCCTGGGTGGAGGCTTCCACCTCGCTGATGAAGCTTTTCATCGCCTCGGTGACCGGGTAGCCGTCGGGGTGGGTGTTCCAGGCCCGCAGCGGCGTCTGGGCCCCCGCGGGTACCGACGCCGCCATGGCCATCACCGCCGCCGATGCAAGCATCGGAAAATTCATCTTGCGCATCGTGTCCCCCAAGTGTTCGAAAAATGCCTGTCCGCCAGCACGGCATCGTGCCCTGGCAGCGCATTTCGCTGGGGGCGCGCCGGCATGGCCTGCGCATTCTCCGAGGGGGGCTCAGCCGTAGCAAGCGCTTCGCATTAGAGGTGCGACGGGCAAACCACAAACGCTCGAAAGGGGCAGTTGGCGAGGGGAGCGGGATGTGATAGCCCAGGCGCTTAACGTTGCCGCGCCGGCTTCTCGAACGGCTTCATGGAACGGCTTACTTGCAGCGCAGATCGAGCGTCTTGCGGGCGTCGATGCGGTAGTCGCAGCGTTCCACTTCCTGGGTCAATTCAACATCCACCGTGCGCGCATCGGCGTAATGGCAGCGCACGTTGACGGTGCGCCCCGCCGCATACACGTACCGAGCTGCCAGTGCCCCGCGCGCTCCTTCGCGATGTCGGGCACCAGGGTCGCCAGGTCTTCGACCGGGCCGTCGAACACATCGACCTGCCGCAAGGGCTGGCCGGGTTGCGCTGGACAGACCCCGGCGGCCTGCGAGGTCGGCATGCCGCCGTTGGCTGCGGCGAACAGCAGCACACCCAGGATCGGCCGGGCCCATGGCATGGGCAAGCGTGTGCAGCGCGCACAGCCCGCTCAGCGGGCGGCGGCTTCCACCTTCACCCGGGCGTTGGGCGTCTCGCCGAACATCTCGGGCGCGTACATGGCTTCCACGCGGCTCGGGGGCAGTGCGAAGTCGCCCACGTTGTTCAGCCGCACGGTGTATTCCGCCTTGATGGTGCCCTTGGGCAGGTACTCGTAGTAGCTGCGGTAGGCCTCGAAGCTGCGCTCCTCGAAGGCCGCCCAGGCGCTGCCCGAGCGCTTTTCGCCCTGCGTGGCGATCTCGGAATCGCGCCCCAGGCCGCTGCCCAGGATGGTGGCGCCGCCCGGGATCGGGTCGGTCAAGGCCACCCAGGTCATGTCGGCGCTGGCGTTCACCTCCAGCGTCACGCGCAGCACGTCGCCGCGCGTGTACTTGCCGGGCACGGCCTGCTCAACCGGGGTGATGGTCTTCTTGATGGCGTAGCCGGCCGCAAACGGCGCCTTGAGCTGGATGGCCGCGACCGACTGCAGCGTGAGCCATGGCTTGCCGGTGCCCTGGTGGGTGACCGCCAGGTTCTCCTTGCCGCCCGTGGGCGACCAGGGCAGGAACATGCTGTTGTTCTTGAAGTTGCCGGGCGATGCGGGTGCGCCGAACCAGGTGGTCTGGTGTGCCGCGCCCGTGGCGTCGCTCGCCTTCACGCGCTCAACCTTCGCCCAGTCCACGCTGGCGTTGCCACTGCCCAGGGCCGCGCGGGTGACGCCGGCGACGGGCGTGGCCTCGAACTTGGCGCTGAATTTCTCCAGCGCCAGGCCGCCCCACAGGTTGGCGGTGGTGGTGTGCCATGCACCGTTCTGCTGGCGGCTGATGAAGCCGTTGGCCAGGCGACCCATGTCGTCCTTCCAGGCCGGGTCGTCCATCACCGCGAGCATGAGGCGGGCGGTGTTGACGTCACCGTTCTGCATCAGCCACCACCAGTAGTCGTCGCGCTCGGTGCTGAAGATGAGCTTGGTGCCCTGGTAGCTCAGGCGGGCCTTCAGCACCTGCGTGGCCTCGGCCAGCCGCTGGTCGCGCTGGGGCACGTCGTTCACGCGCTTGAGGATGTTCAGCCAGTCGATCACCGTGTGCGTGGGCCACTGGTTGGGCGCGATGGTGACGCTGCCCAGCATGCGGCCGGAGGCCTTGCCGTAGCGCGACAGCGCCTCGATGGCCGCGATCTTGCGCATGTCCAGATCCTTGCGCGGGCTCCAGAAGTCGCGCTGGATGCGCCCTTCCACGAACGCGGTCAGACCGCGCTCCATGGCGGCACGGGCCTCGTCCGGCAGGGCGAACTCGGGGTGCAGGCTGGCGGCTTCGTGCGCCGCCGACAGCAGGTAGGCCGTGAGCGTGTCGCTGCCCCGGTTGGCGCTGCCGGCCTGGGGCGGGAAGTAGTTGGCCAAGCCATCGGCGTCCAGGTAGGTGGGCAATTGCGCCACCACGGTCTGCCAGAGGGTGCCGTCGCGCAGGCCCACGGCCTTGCTGGTCTTTTGCTCCAGGCAAGCGAAGGGGTAGTTGGCGAACCAGTCGCGCACGCCGGGCAGGCCTTCGGCCAGCTTGGGCTGCAGCGACATCTTCAGCCCGCCGCGGCCCGACAGCGCATCGGCCGGCGGGTTCACGTCCAGGTTGAAGCTGCCATCCACCTGCACCAGCGTGGCCTGCTGCACCGTGAGCGGCACCGCCGGGATGATGCGCTGGGTGGCCTTGAGCGCGTCGCGCGCGCCGTTGGCGCCCGCGGTGTCACGGGCTTCAATCTCCCACAGGATGGCCTCGGTGCGCGTCTGCGCCAGCTGCGCGGGGGCGGTCACGGTCCAGGCCACCTCGCGGGATTCGCCGGGCGGGATGTCCACGCTCTGCTTGTCCAGCTGCAGCAGGGTGGCGCGGGCGGCCACCTCCACCTTCATCGCGGCCTGCGTCGTGTTGCGCAGGGTGATCTGGGCGCGGAACTGATCGTCCTCGCGCACCAGCGGCGGCAGGCCGCTGATGATCTGCAGGTCCTGCGTGGCGCGGATCTGGGTCGCGCCGGTGCCGAACAGGCCCGTGCCGGCATCGGCGACAGCCACGATCTTGAACGTGGTGAGTGCATCGTTGAGCGGCACGGTCACCTTGGCCTGGCCGTTGGCATCGAGCTGGATCGCGGGCTGCCACAGCAGCAGCGTGTCGAGCAACTCGCGCGCCTGGCTGTGGCCGCCCCCACCGCCCGCTGGCACGGCCTTGCGGCCGTAGTGGCGCCGGCCGATGATCTCCATCTGCGCGGTGGAGGTCTGCACGCCCCAGGAGCGGCGCTGCAGCATGGCATCGAGCAGGTTCCAGCTGGTGTTGGGCATCAGCTCCAGCAGCGCCTGGTCCACGGCGGCCAGGGCCACCTCGGCGCCGGCCGCAGGCTTGCCACCGGGCAGCGTGGCGGTGATGGTGACCTGCGCCTTGCCGCGCACGGGGTAGCTTTCCTTGTCGGCCACCACCTTCACCTGGATCTGGTGGGCCTGCGTGCCCACGCGGATCTCGGCCACGCCCAGGCGGTAGGCGGGCTTGGACAGATCGACCATGGCGGTGGGCGCGACGTATTCCTTGCCCTCGTACCAGAAGGCGCTCCACCACTCGGTCGGCGCCTTGAAGCCCCAGGTGAAAAAGCTGTACCACGGCACCTCGCGCAGGCGGCCGCGCAGGGCCAGCACGCTCACATAGACGTTGGGGCCCAGCCCTCCTCAATCTTGACCTGCACGGTCGGGTCCTGGCCGTTGAGCTGCACCACGCGCGTGTCGATGATGCCTTCGCGCTCCACGCTCACCAGCGCCGTCGCGTGGCGAAACGGCATGCGCACCTGCAGCTTGGCGGTCTCGCCGGGCTGGTAGGTTTTCTTTTCGGGCAGCAGGTCGATGCGGTCGTGGTCTTCGCCGCCGAACCAGATCTCACCCTGGCGCGTGACCCAGACGGACGAGGCCGCCTCGGACGTGTTGCCGTCCTTGTCGCGCGCGGTGGCCACCAGCTCCACTTCGCCGGCTTCTTCGAGCTTGGTCTCGCACAGCAGCAGGCCGCGCGAATCGCTCTTGCCCGTGCAGACGGTGCCCAGGTCTTTGGTTTCGGTCTTGTTGTCGTAGCTGTAGAAGCCGCCCACCATGCGCTTGCGGCTGGTGGTGGTGATGCGGGCGATGGCCTGCACCTGCAGCGGAACGCCCTCCTGCACCTTGCCGTCCAGCCCCAGCGCGAGCGCCTGGAAGCGGATCTTCTGCGCGGCGGAGACCCAGCCTTCGGTCTTGATGCCGGCCACCACGGCGGCGGGCCACAGGGTCTGCGTGCTGCGCAGCGTCTGCACCTCGCCGCTCGGGTCGGCGTAGGTGGCCTCCAGCACCAGCTCCTGTGGCCGGCGCGCCAGGGGCACGTTGTCGATGGACAGTTTGCCGGCCCCGTTCTTGTCCAGCGTCAGCGCGAGCTTGTCGGCGATGACGCGGGCGTCCTGGCCGGCGGCCGCCTCTTCGTCGTCGCTGTGGCTTTGCGACTGCGCGCCGCGCTGGTTGGGGGGCATGAAGCTGAAGGCGTCGAAATCGCTCCACTGGGCGGATTTGCCGCGCACCAGCGCCGACACGCGCATGGGCAGGTTGGCGGCGCCGCCACCGGCCACGTAGTTCACCTGCACGTCGGTGGGCACCGAGCGCACGCGCACCAGGGGCTTCTTGTCGGTGGGCGTGATGCGGCCTTCCAGCACGGGCAGGCGGAACTCCTCGACCCGGAACTGGCCCGATTCGAAGCTGTTGCGGCTGTGCGAGCCACCCTGCAGCTGCACCTGGTATACGCCGAGCTTGGCGGCGGGGGGCACGGCGAAGGTGTTCTCGGCGCTCAGGCCACCCGTGGCGGTCTTGCGCCAGGTGAGGTCCTGCGTGTATTGCTGGCCGCTGCCCACGTGGGTGATGACCAGGGTGTCGGGCTGCTCGTCCGGCAGGCCGAAGCCCTTGCGGTTCTCGGTGCGCAGCAGGTGCTTCATCGACACGGTTTCGCCAGCACGCAGCAGCGTGCGGTCGAACACGGTGTGGGCCCGCTCGTCGGGGCGGGGCTCCATGCTGGTGGGCAGGTTGAAGCGCCAGGGCTCAATGCCGCGCTGCCAGTCGCTCCAGGTGAAAGCCATGTCCTGCGCGCCATCGGCGCCCGGAGCGCGCGCACTCACGAAGTAAGCCTGCTCGCCGCCATCGTCACCCTGGCACGATGGAGGCTCGGGCGAGAGGCCCTCGAACAGCGCCACGCCCTGCGCATTGGTGGTGCCCGTGGCCAGTTCGCGGCCGTTGCAGTCGGACACGCGCACCTTGGCGCCCGCCACCACCTGGCCCTTGTCCAGCGTGGTCACCCAGGCGGCCGAATTCTCGCGGCCTAGTTTGAAATGCACGCCCAGGTTGGTCACCAGCGCCGAGGTGCGCACGTACATAGTGCGGCCTTCGCCGTGGCGCTCGTCCAGCAGCGACTTGCCGAGCAGCGGCGAGGCGATCTCCACCACATGGAAGCCCGTGGGCAGCGGAATGCCCACCACCTCGAAGGGCCGCGGGTCGTTGTTGACCGGCTTGGGCAGGTCCAGCGTCTTCACGCCGCCCTGGCCGGACAGCAGCGAGACCATGCGCGACTGCACGTACTCGCTGCTGTCGCTCTCCAGCGCAGCGGGCAGCGCGCCCTTCACGTCGCGGCGGGCGCTCTTGCGGCTCACGAGGTAGCCGTCGTAGCGGCGCACCTTGCGGTACCAGGCAATGATGTCGGCGTCGCTGCCGGGCTGCAGGGTGCTCACCTTGGCGGGCGCCGCGCCATCGGCGGGCTTGCCGGCGTCCAGGCCCTGGACCTTGAGCGCGGCCTCGACGTTGCGCAAGGTCACGGGCAGCAATGCGGGCTCCTTGGGGCCCTCCGCATAGCGCTCCACCACGCCGAATGGCGAGGCGGCGAACTTGGCCAGGGGCGGCATGGCCCCCGTTCCCACCTTGAGCGGGAAGCTGTCGGCATTGCGCAGCGTGCGGCCCGAGGCGTCCTTGAAGTCCTTGGGCAATTGCACCGTGAAGGCCGTCTGCGCCGTGAAGGGCGGGTCGAAGCGTACGCCGTTCACCACGGTGTCGCCATCGCCCTCACCGTCGATCCGGGGCTTGAGCGTTTCCTTGTCCGAGCGCAGGCGCACCGCCTCGGCCAGCTTGCGCGGCACGGGTGCGTTGAACGACAGGAACATCGGGCGAATCGGCAGGCAGGCCGACTGGGCGTTCTCGCGCTCGCAGCGGAAATCGGCGGCGAAGGGCTCGCGCACTTTGTACTCGTAGCGCTTTTCGATGGTGTTGCCGACGCCGCTCGGCGTGGCCACGCCCTTGCCGAAGACGAGTTGCACCCGCCCGCCCGAGGTCAACCGCCGGTTGCAGGCCAGGGTGACGTATTTGAGCGGCTCCTTGGCGGCTGTCTTGTCCAGGCCCTGGGAGGCCAGCAGACCCTCGCGCTGGGCGCCTTCGATCAGGCGCACCGGAACCCGCTCGCCCACGCCATCGGCCACGCACCAGACGTTGGCCTGCACGCTGGCCAGGGTCGCCGGGCCGTTCAACTGCAGCATGAAGAACTGCTCTTCGTCGATGGGCTGGTAGGTGCCGGGGCGGATGTTCTGGACGTACGGTCCACCGGTATTGAATGCATAGCTCTTCGTGCCCGACAGCTCGGCGCCGGCGGCCGATTTGAACCCCGACCTCACCTGGGCCGTGCAGCGCACGCCGGGCGGCAGGTCGCCCTTGAAGTCGTAGACCCATTCGCGCTCGCTGGTCCAGCGGCCCGTGCCCTGGCCGGCTTCGGCGTCGGAGCAGCTCACGGAGAGCGGGGCCGGGGCCTTGGGGTCGCCGAAATTGACCGCCGGGCCGTCGAACTTGGCCACCGCCTGCCGGACGCGGGACACCTCGCCCTGGGGCGAGAAGCTGATGATGGACAGCGCGTGGGCCTGCGCGGCCGCGCCCAGGGCCACGGCCAGCGCCAGGGCGCGGAAGGAATGCGTTGTTGTTGTCATGGCTTTTGCAAAAACGGCGACGGGCCGACCCACCGGACCGGTACCCGGTCGAACCCGGCAGCGTAGCCCATCGGCAGGCGGCGAACCACCAGCGCAGTGACGCAGTTGTAAATGGCCTACACCGCCCAGCCCACTCCGTCCGTGAGAATGGTTTCAATTCCACCCCGGGCGCGCCCATGCCACCCCCCTCCTCCACCCGCCGCTGGGAAATCGATGCCGTCCGGGGCCTGATGCTCGCCCTGATGACCGTCACGCACCTGCCCACCCGGCTCACGCAGCCGCTGGGGCAGCCGTTTGGCTTCGTCTCGGCGGCCGAGGGCTTCGTGCTGCTCTCGGCGTACATGGCCGGCATGGTCTACGGCCGGCTCGCCTGGCGCAAGACCGTGGCGGACATGCGCCAGGCCTTCTGGCGCCGCGCCCTCAAGATCTATGGCTGCCAGGCGGCCACGCTGCTGTTCCTGTTCACGGTGATCGCCTTCATCGGCATCCGCGTGGACGAGCCCGCCATCAAGGGCATGATGACCTTCTACCTGCTGCACCCGCTGGAGGCCCTGGTGGGCGGGCTGCTGCTGGTGTACGAACCGCCGCTGCTGGACATCCTGCCGCTGTACGTGCTGTTCATGCTGGCCAGCCCCTGGCTGATGACGTTCGCGCTGCGCCGCGGCTGGGCGCCGATCATGGCCGGCAGCGTGCTGCTGTGGCTGCTGGCCCAGTTCGGGCTGTCGCGCTGGTTCTATGACGGATTCGCGGCGGTGCTGCCCATGCCGATTCCCTTCACCGAAACCGGCGCCTTCGTGATGTGGAGCTGGCAGTTCCTGTGGGTGCTGGGCCTGTGGATGGGCGCGAGCCGCAACGACCCCGAGGCGCCGCCGTTCGAGTTCCCGCGCTGGTCGCTATGGGTGGCCGGCGCCATCGCCGTGGTGTGCATGGTGTGGCGGCATGTGGTCGGCCAGGTGCCGTTCGGAGACGCCAACCCGCAACTCAACCTGCTGTTCGACAAATGGGCGCTGGGTCCGCTGCGCCTGATCGACCTGATGGCCCTCACCGCGCTGACCATCCGCTTCGGGCCGGCGCTGGCCGCGAAGCTGCCGCGCCAGCACTGGCTGGAAACCCTGGGCGCGGCCTCGCTGCCGGTGTTCTGCGCCCACCTGGTGGTGGTGCTGCTCACCCTGGTGTTCATGGGAGCGGACTACGAGCGGCCCTGGCCGCAGGACATCGCCCTGCTGATCGCCTGTTTTGCCACCCTCTATGCCGTGGCCCGCGTGAGCCTGTGGGTGGACAAGCCGCCCAACGACGATGGTCGCCCGGTGCAGCCCGCGCCCGATGCAGGCGGCGCGCCCTCAGCCGCGGCAGCCAGCGGTGCCAGTGCCGCCGGCCAGGACGACCTGAATGCGGCTCAGCGCCCGGTGCTCACCCGCACCAGTGCGGGGTTGCCGGTGGCCACCGTGGCGGCAGGCATGGCGGCCGTGGCGGTAGTGGGCGAAGCGCCGCCCGCCTGCATCGCGGGGGCCGGCGCCACGAACGCGCCGATCACCGTGCGCCACAGGTCGTAGCCGGCATCGTTCATGTGCAGGCGGTCGGGGCCGAAAAGTTCTGCCCGCGGCTGCCCGGAGGCATCGAGCATGGCCGAGAAGACGTCGATGTAATCGCTGTTGGGCACCGTGCGCACGTACTGCGCCAGCAGGGCGTTGGCCTGCTGCATCTGGGGCATCAGCGCCACGCGCGAAGGGCTGGGCTTGATGGAGATGTAGCTGATGCGGGTGTCGGGGAGTTCGGCGCGCACGGTCTGCACGAAGGAGCGGAAGCTCTCCAGGATCTGCTCGGGCGTGCGGCCCTCAGCCAGATCGTTGTCGCCGGCATAGACCATCACATGGCGCGGGCGGTACTGGAGCACCAGGTTTTTCACGAAATGGTTGCAGTCCGCCATGGTGGAGCCGCCGAAGCCGCGGTTGATCACCACGGGCAACTGGCGGAAATCCTCCGCCACGTCGGTCCAGAAACGGATGGTCGAGCTGCCGACGAAGAGGACGCCGCCGGCCTGCGGGAGCCGTTCCTTGTCGGCTGCGGCGAAGGCGTCCATGCTGGACTGCCAGCGCGCATAGGCCGAGGGCGACGTGGCGGCAGCCGACGGCGCGGTAGAGTCGGCGGGGTTCGCCTGCGCGGCGAATCCCGCACAGGCCAGGGCCAGGGTCACAAGGGAACGCGTCGGGAAAGCCCGAAGAGAATGCATGGCGACTCCAAAAAGGACTGCAGCGGCGTGTGAGCGATTGTGCTGGCCTGCGTTCCGCAAGCATACAATTTTTACAAATTTACACCAACACCGGCCGCCGGGTTTCCATCGACATGCCTTCCGCTTCCCAGGCCCCAGCGGGCCCCGTGCCGTTCTGGCACCGGCTCAACCAGTTCTTCGCTTTCCCCCTGCAGCGCAAGCCGCTGTTCTACAGCACCGTGCTGGCCGTGTGCAGCATGCTGTACGGCGTGCTGTTCTTCCTGCCGGACGTGCTGGCCGTGCTGCTGATCGAGGTCGGCATCCTGCTGGCCGCGTCGCGCTACGGCTTCAAGGTGGTGGCGATGGGCTCGCGCGGCCTGCAGCGCGCCGAGGATTTCCCCGACCGGCTGGACGACGAGTGGACCGCCCTGCCCTGGAAGCTGTTCGGCATCCTGCTCGTGCAGGGCATCGTGGTGGGCTGGCTGCAGCGGGTCAGCACGGGCCTGGCGGAACTCGCCTGGCTGGCCGTGAGCTTCCTGCTGCCGGCCACCATGATCCTGCTGGTGCAGACGGGCAGCCTGTTCGCGTCGCTGAACCCTGCCGCCGCCTGGGGCGTGGTGCGGATCATCGGCTGGCCCTATGGTCTGCTGTGCTTTTTCCTGTTTTTGCTCAGCCAGGGCGCGGCCATCGCGCTGGCGCTGCTAATGCCGCTGTTCAAGGGCTGGCTGCTGCTGCCGCTGGGCAACTGGCTGTTCATCTATTTCGGCTGGGTGATGTGCAGCCTGCTGGGCTACGCCATGTACCAGAACCACGAGGCCTTCGGCATCGACCTGCTGCCCGGCGGCGGGCTGGACGACGATGCCCCGCCAGACCGGCGCACGCCCCGGCAGATCGCGCACGAGGCGACCGACGCGCTGGTGGCCCAGCAGATCACCGACGGCGACCTGGCCGGCGCCCTGGGCACGGCCTACGAAGACCAGCGCCTGCATGGGGATGAATTGCCCGCCCAGCGCCGCTACCACCGCGTGCTGGCGCTGACCGACAAGACCGACACCCTGCTGCTGCATGCCCAGCGCTTCATCCCGCTGCTGCTGAACGCGGGCCAGACGACCGAGGCGCTCAAGGCGTTCGTCACCTGCCGCGAGCGCGACGCCCAGTTCGTGATTTCGGACCCGGGCCACACCCTGGCCCTGGCCAACACGGCGTGGAACGGCGGCGATGCCAGGCAGGCCATCGCGCTGCTGGGCGGGTTCGACCGGCGCTTCAAGGGGCACGCGCTGGTGCCCAAGGCCTACGAACTGGTCGCCCGCGTGCTGCTGCAGGGCATGAACCGCCCCGACATGGCCCTGAAGGTGCTCGCCACCCTGCAGGCGCGGCATGCGGACAGCCCTTCGGTGGCGGAGGTGCAATGGCTGCTGCGCGCCCATTTGCCGCAGCCGGCGGCGGCAGGCGGCCAAGCGCCCTCCACGCCTTGAGGCGACGCAGGCAGGCGCCATCGATTTGCTACTAAATTAATAGCAATATGCCTTAGTGCTGATTGCGCTGGAACGGTTTTTTGCTTCAAGGCCAGGGTTGCCTGGCAGGCGGCCCGCCCTACCGGCCTTCGAGCAGCCGCAGCGGCGCGCTGCCGGGTGCCAGCTGCTGCAACTGCGGCAGCCAGGCCATGGCCTGCTCGCGCCGCCCGGACTGCAGCAGCGCCGTGACCAGCATGCCCACCAGTTCGCCCAGCGCCGCATGCTGCGGCGCGGTGCGGTGCAGGGCCGTGAGCAGCTTCTCGGCGTCTCCTCCACTGGCCCGCGCGCACGAAGCGCGCGCCAGGCCCGCCATGTCGTCGGCACCAGGCGGGCGCTGGGCCGGGCGTGGTCCAGGTCAGGTGCGGTAGCTGGCGTGCTGGAAGTCCAGCGTGGCGGCGTCCTGCCCC